>JAAYFV010000154.1 GCA_012728075.1 Tissierellia bacterium | reverse complement strand
TCTATTAATTTCAAATCTCGCTTCTTTATTTACATTAATTAATATACCTCTAACTGTTACTTTCATCTATTTCACCTACCATAGAAATAATAAGCATAAGTATCATCTCCTTATACTTATTATACCCCCTAAGAACAAATGTTTCAATAAGTTTTGTGATATATTTTAATATTCATTTGATACGTTTTAGCATTATTTTTGTATGCTGTTTACTACCTCCTTAAATTTTTATATAATCTTCTTTCATCCTACCCCACATATCCCTTATTGCCTTATTGGCTTTACTATCCTCATAGTATATTATAGGCTTTAACTGATTTATGGATTGTACTACAGTTTCATCAAAGGGTATCTTCCCCACAAGGGGAATATCATTGTCCTTACAGTAGCTTTCTATTTCCCATGTCACTTCTTCATTTATATCATATTTGTTTATACATGCCATAGATGGTATATTAAAATGTTTGGTCAATTCATATACTCTAATAAAATCTTCAAGTCCAGATTTTGTAGGTTCTGTTACTATAAGTACCCAATGATTCCCTGTAATGGAGGCTATAACGGAACAACCTATCCCTGGTGAACCATCTAATATGGTCAAAGAGTTTTTCCCATATTTTTCAGCTTTTTGCCTTAAGCGAGATACTAATAAGCCAGAACCGTCTCCACCAATCTCCATTTCAGCTCTAAATATATTTCCATCAGGTATTTCCGTCCTATATATATGGGCAGTTTTTTCTTCTACTAAACTTATGGCCTTTTCTGGGCAAACTATGGTACAAGCTCCACAACCCTCGCATTTAAGCTGATTTACCTTTCCTAAATCTATGGCATGGAATTTACACACTTCATTACAAATGCCACATTGGATACATAGGTTAGTGTCTACATGGGCTACATAGCTTCCAGAAAAGTATTCCTTATCCATATCCTTGCCTTCATAGTATAGATACATATTGGAGGCTTCCACATCTGCATCAATTCTTACTGAGCCTTTCTCCAATTCTGCAATGGAGGTGGCAATGGTAGTCTTTCCCGTTCCTCCTTTGCCACTTATAATACCTAGCCTCATAGGAGCACCTCCTCTATATTGCCTATAATCTGTTGAAAATATCCCCTATATTTTTCTACATGGATTAGAGTTTGGCCTTTTGAGTAATTTTCAGCTATTTCCCTTCTAAAGGGGATTTTTCCTATAAGCTCTATATTCTCTTCTTCCATATATTCTTTTAGATAGGGATTGTTCTCATCATATTTGTTGATTATCAACCCAAAGGGGATATTTAGCCTCTTAACTAATTCTACTGCCATCTTTAAATCATGAAGTCCAAAGGCGGTAGGTTCAGTAACCAATAAAGCCCTATGGGCATAGTGAAGTACATTTACCACATTGCAAGAAGTACCAGGAGGACTATCTAATATATTGATTCCCTCCTCTGACAGTTCCTTTAATAATTCTTTCAATATAGGTACTGCCATAGGCTCACCTATATTCATTATCCCTCTTTTTAATGAAATATTTCCTCTTTTACCTTCTTCTATTTTTCCTATAGCTCTTTTAGTATATTCTATCGCTTTTGTGGGACAAGCTAATCCACAAGCACCACAACTATGGCATAATTTATCAAATAATATTATTTTATTTTTAGTTTTTGCCAATGCGTTAAATTTACAAGCTTCAATACAATCTCCACATAGTATACATTTTTCTTGGTCTATTTTGGGTATTTCTACTTCCACATCTCTGGATTTAATATCTTCAGGTTCAAGAAATATAAAACCATTGGGTTCTTCTACATCGCAGTCTACATAGTTAGCTTCCAAAAGTAAGGCTAAATTGGTAGCGATGGTAGTCTTTCCTGTTCCTCCTTTGCCACTTAATACTGCAATATTCATTTTAATATACTCCTTTTTGAGATGGTCCTGCTTCTTTTATTTCTTCTAGTTCATCCCTTTTAAAGGATTCTATTAACAATTTACAAGGAATGTTTTTGCCCTTGTACATCCTTATATCTGAATTCTTTAAAAGTTCATAGGCATTGGGACCAATATTGCTGGAGATAACTCCATCTACGGATTGATCTATTAACTGTTGAGCTGATGCAATTCCAGCTCCACCGCTGGAATGTTTACCTTGGTTTTCTATGATTTTAGATTCATCAGATTCTAAATCATAAATTATAAAATACTCACATCTTCCAAATCTTAAATCCAAAGAACTATTCAGATCCTTTCCCTTTGACGATAGGGCAATTTTCATATTAATCTCCTCCAAAGTAAAAGTTATTGGCATATGCTAATTTGATTTTATAACTATATCTAGATTTTGTCAAATAAAAAATAAGTTAAAGGTTAACCTTTAACTTATTTTTTATGAATATATGCTATTATATATGTTCATCTCTCCAAAGTTTCTCATATCTTTCAGCATTATGTTTTATGGTTTCTATTTCTTCCTCTGTTACTTGTCTTTTCACCTTTCCTGGTGTACCTATTACTAGGGAATTAGGAGGTATAACCGTCCCCTCTGTAATCAAAGTTCCTGCTCCTATTATACAGTTATCCCCTATAGTGGCACCATTTAATATTATAGCTCCCATGCCTATTAGGCAATTGTTCCCTACTGTACAACCATGAACCACTGCATTATGCCCTATGGTGGTATAATCACCAATTTCTAAAGGTTCATAAGTGTCCACATGCAAAGTTGCATTGTCTTGTATATTGGTATATTTACCTATTTTGATGTAGTTCATATCTCCTCTAGCTACTGCACTATACCATATACTACTCCCTTCATCTATAGTTATATCCCCCATCACATCTGCTGTTTCTGCTATAAAAGTATCTGGATGAGTTTTAGCCTTTTTATCTTTTAAATATTTTATCATTTCTCCACTCCTTGTCTATAATTTTTAGCTTTTTCTAGCTTATTTATTGGTAGATTCCAGTCTTTATAACCTTGCAATAATATATTATAATATTGTTCAGGTGGAAGTTGTATATCCTTTTCCACCATGGAATAGGCTAAAGCATCGTATTTGTTTCCCCTTTCATCTTCTACCTCTACTACTATTCTATCATATAGATCTGGATATCCTTCTAATCTATCTAGCATTTCCAATTCCTGTTTTGAAATTACATATAGAGCACCTAATACTTCCTCTTTTTCTTCTATAATTATGTCTGCAAGTTGATTAAATACCAATCTATAGCCTTTTAGTACCACTTTCTTAATGGGTACGGCCTCTGGACATCTAGACATCATATATTCCTTGCTAAGATTACTAGCATAAGCAAAATATAGCATAGAATGCACCTCCT
>JAAYFV010000153.1 GCA_012728075.1 Tissierellia bacterium | reverse complement strand
TTAGAAATCTATCGTTATTGCCTGTTTGCAGACCTACCTTTGGCTCAATTAAAGTATCCATAGGCTTTCCATTTACAAAAGCTTCGATTAAATTAGAACTAGCCCAATAGGCAATAGGCATTCCTGGTATCTTTTCAAAATTATCTTGGTTGGTTTCATAATGGTACCCACACTTTGGATCTCGTATGGCTTCTAGTGTCTTAACTCGTTGTACTTCCATCCCACCTCTATAATCAGATAGTTTAATATAATTCCCTTCTTCTTCAGACGTTTTGTTTTGCAGTATAAAAGTACATATTGGTACAGTTGCCTCTTCAAAAGCTGAGTATTCCATTTGTATTAGGCTAGATATATGCTTTGTTTTAATTATATGATTTCTTAGAGATTCATAGGTCTTTATAAACATCCATACAAATGGTGACATATATGCTGAATATCCACCTGGTTTACACATTTCCACATTGTTATAAATAAATACTGAAAATAGATCTTTCTTATAATCTGGATAATTATCCCCTACATATTTCTTAAGTTTACTAGACATCTTATTTAAATAAGGTGGATTAGTTATCATTACGTGATATTTATTATTTAACATTTCTGTTATATCTAATATGTTATTTAACTTTTCCTTGGTTTTCTCTATATTCGTTTCATTAAAAGTAATTTGCCCTTCATTTTTTATATCTCTTACAAATTTTCTTAAAAAGTCTATGTCCAAATCTTTAAGTTTAAGTATAGAGCCTATTTCTTTGGCATTTTCAAACTCTCTTATTAAATATTTTATATCTTTTATAGCTTTTCTTCTATTGTCTTCATCCATAGATATTCCCATAAGATCCAAATGATTTTCATTTATATTCGTACTGTCTTCAAAAACTCTTAAATTGTTTTTTATACCTTTATTAAGTATTCTTCTATTATATTGTCTTCCTTTCATCATAAGGGAAAAATAAGCTAATTGATAGGCTCTTTTATCTATGTCTAAACCATATAGATTATTTTCTATTATACTTTCTGCTGCTTCCCTTTCGGTATATCCTTCTTCTAAGTAAATGTGCATCAATATTTCAAATGCATATATAAGAATATGTCCACTACCCATTGCATTATCAAAAACTTTTATATCTTCAGGAGATATTTTTTCATCTATATAATCTATTTCTCCCGGCATTAAATACTTCATCTTTTCCTTTAATTTGCTGTCTGGATTTCTTTCAAGCCAATACTTTCCTAAAGAGTTTTCTACCATGTATTTTACAACCCATTGAGTTGTAAATAATTGAGTAGCTGCAGGTATATCTTCTTTTTTTATATTTCCCTTGTATATATTTATAACTAGATCCCTATATGCTTCGTTATAATACTGATACAGCCATCCAATTATCTCTATCTGTCCTGTTTTTTCTATATTAAAATAGTCTTCATCTATTTCTTCTATTAATTTATAGACTACTCCATTCTCGTCGATATAAGATATGTTTAATAATAGTTCTGCGTAGTCATTTGTTTTTTCAAATAATTCTGGTAGCTGTTTTCCTAATGCATTACATTGTTTTATGAACATAAATTGAAACATCTTATCCATAGCTTTGGTACTGCCATCTAGTTTTAGTTCATCTAGTTTTTCAAATTCTTCTTCTGTTATGCCTATATTAGTGTCTCTATAATAGGTTATAAATTCAGGTTCCTTTACTCCTTCTTTACCAGAAGATAATACCCTCATCTTATCTGGCATATAATTGTTTACTTCCATAAATCTTATGGCAATTATTCTATTAAACCAAGTATATGCTACTTCTTCTACTAAGGTTTTATATGCTGTTTTATAATTTGATTCTTTTTCTCTTTTTCTTAGTTCTTTTACTAGCTTCTTATACTTATTTACATCTTCTCCATATATTCTATAAGGTTCAATCTCCCCTATGTCAAATATAAGCATGTCTTCAGTAGACTCAGGAAGAGGGTCTTTAATACCCTCTTCTGTTATTCCTATAAGTCTAGCTTTAGTTTCTATATCCTTTATGAGTTTTTCTCTTGAGCATATAGAAAAATTTTTGGGTGCTGTTTTATCCATTTGTTATCCTCCTAAAACTCAATATTTAAAATAGTGTTTTCTTCTAATTCTTTTTCAATTCTTGATTTTAGCTCATTTATATATTTATCTAAGTCTTCTTTTTTTTCTATCCTCCATGAATTTATTGGATTGATGTCTTTTATATTTATAATTTTTCGTACTTTAACTGGTGGTACTGTTGTTCCTCCTGTATTTTCTTTTCCATCAGTTTCATTTTCTTCGTCTATTTCTATTCTCTTTTTTATTTCTTTAGTTATTTCTTTTAAATATCTCATTTTTAGAGTCTCTGCTTCAATTTTAAAACTATTTACTTTTGCAACATTGTTACAAGATTCAGCTCTTTTTATAAGATCATCAAAACTATTTCTATATTTATATCCAAATTTATCCTCTAAACCTGTCTTTTCTAGTTCTTCCATAATCCTACTCTTTGCCTGCTCAATCTCCTCTTTCACAGGTTCCAATTCTTCATCTAAAATATTATTATATATATCTAAAAATCTATCATTTAATTCTGGTAAATCCTTTATTTTATTATAAGGTCTTGTCATGTTTACTATGTTTTTCATATCTTCTACTATTTCTTCTATTTCTTCACTTAATATATAGTTTTTACTTTCATTATATATTGATATATAGTGTTGTGTTTTATCCCATATGTTTTTTTGTTCCCCTTTGAAAAAAGATTTTATTGGCTGATACTCCTCTTCAAAATCTAAATACTCATCTTCATTTTTATATACATGTTTAAACACATCTATAGGATTTGACATTCCTCGTGTTTTGTTGATTAATTCAATTCCTTCTTCAATTATTTTTTCTCCAGGATATTTTCCTCTGTTATAATTATCCTTTATGGCATTCAATTCATCTATCATTTCTTTAGCATATTCATTAAATTCTTTTACCATCATATCTGTATCTTCAAAAGGTATTTCCTTATCAAATACTACAGAGGATATGTTTTTCAAACTTTTTATATATCTTTCATCCACTATTTCTTTTTCTTCTATTAATAATTTTTCTGCATATTGCTTTTTAGTTATATAATCTATTATTTCTTTCTCACTTTCATTAAATAAAGAAATAGTTTCTCCATGTAAAGTAAAACTTATTTTACCATCTAAAAATAATTTTGCAATTATCCACTCTATATCTACATCTAAAAATCCATAAGGTGCTTTTGAAAATTTATCCTTCACTTCTTTAAGTGATATTTTACTATGCTTTTTAGTCCTTATTTTTATATAATTTAATATCTCTCTTATAGCATTTTCATTAGGTGTATCGAGAACATCTAATTGCACATCTTTTTTGTTTCTATTTTTGAATAGATTTCTAATATCCGATTCATCCATAGGAGTGTCTATATAATCTAATTTATGGTATACAGTTTCAATCAATTTTTCTAAACTTTCCTGCACATTATATTTGAAATCCTTACTTTTTAGTTCTAATTTATCTCCATTTACATAAAATTTAGCTTCTTTTAAAGCTTCTTCTAAATAGAGTTTTCCTCTGTTTTGGTGTTCTTTCATTTCTACCCGTTTCAAAGCTCTTATTTCTTCTATTTTTGGAATATTGCTAGCACTGGATATCTGTAAATATTTTTCTATTTTCATTTCTGTTTTTATTTCATCTATAAAGGCTCCATCATTTGGCAAATCTACAAAAACTTTATTTTCTTTTTGACTATTCATTATTAGAACGCTCTCTATTCTATTTTTTTCTGAATTAGGAGTTATTATTTCAATGCCTATATCAAATGCTTGATTAGCAACATAAGGCTCCCCATCTACCCATCTATTAAATCCAAAATTATATCTATTGCCAAATTTACTATATCTTACTTTGTCTTGGGAAAGAATCCCAGCATATATAATTTCTGAAATCTTTTTAGTCAATGCTTGAGTTTCAATATGTTGTCTTTCGATTTGTCTATTTATTTCTTGCTCTTCATTAGTTAAGAAAATATATATATCTCCATTTTTTTGCACTAATGTCTGCCTAACTAAAATATTTAATGCATTTTCCACTTTATCTTTTAGCTCTATCCTATCTTCATATATATTAGATACCATAAGAGTAGTAATATTTTCTAAATTAGCTTCTATTTCTTTTACATATTTTATTAAAAACAAAGTTTTTAAAACATTTACATTGAAATTATCTTTTTCTTTTTTTGGATTTATATAATTATTCTCTAAAGCTTTAGTTATAACTGCTGAATGACTATGATCTAAAAATTTATCTAATCCATCATAAAATATATTGAATGGAACTAATGCTCCATCTTCTTCATCCATTATTGCTTCTACGCTTTCTTTAAACAAAGCCAACATGGAACGTTCTCCTTCTGAAAGATGTTTGCCACTAGCTCCATGCTGTCTTATAGATGTTAAAACACTGCCTAATAAATCAAATTGATATGGTACAAAAGGATATACTTCACAAAAATCCTCTTTGTTTTCATAAAGTTTCTTCTCTATTCCATCATTAAATATAAGTAAATTTTTTATTATAGTTTCATTATTTTCATACAAAACGCTCAAAGTTTCATTAGCAGTTTCTGTTTTTTCTAGTATACGGAGTTTAATGACTTCGTCAACATTGGCAGAGGTCAGGTTTAATCTAGTATCAAATCTTCCTTGTATTTTAGAAAAATCCCTTCCCTTCACTTCTGTTATAGAATCTATATCCTGTTGACTTGTCACTACTATCCATGCTTTTCCTTGACAAGCTGTTCCTAAGTCTTCTGTTATAGTTTGTAAATTAAGCATTAAATCAGTATCATCGCCTATATATTGTCCCATTTCATCCACTAAAAATACTATATGATGATTTTCCTCTTTGCTATCTAAATATTCTTTTACTAATTGTGCAAATCTGTCTATGCTTATTTCATAAGGTCTTACTGTAGTCCTACTCCAATCCCTAGCTACCTCTTCACTCATAAAGCCTATATCAACTAAAGTCTCTACTACTTTATCTTTATGAAATTTAAACTTATGGCGATTTTCTACCCAATTTAAATTATGCATTTCTTCATATCTTCTTTTAAATTCTTCATACATTCCGTCTTCTGTTAATTGCCTTTCCAAATCTGCTAAATGAGGATCTGTGCTAAATCCCTGCATTTCATTAAAAACCCTTAAAAATACATTTAATATACTATCTTTTCCCTTAGTTCCTGCTGACTTACTTTTAGAATCTATATTGAATAAAATTACATCTGCCGGAGTATTGCATGCAAGTTTCATATCCGCTATTACCATAGGATCTTGTATTTTCCCATCTTCTAAAAAATAATCAATAGCTTTTTTACCATCTACTTCACGATTTTCTAATAAATATGATAATATCTTTAAGAAATGAGACTTACAACTTCCAAAAAACCCAGATATCCAAACTCCCATTTTATCTGTGTTTCCAACTATTCCCTTTTTATAACTACTAAAAAAATCTCTAAAATGCTTCTGTAGCTCCTTTGTTACCACATATTCTTCTAATTCCTGTTTAACATTTTCTTCATCATCTTGTCCCACTTTTATGACACCTTGTATATCTCTATCAATTGGCTTTGCAAACATATCTTTTATTTTCATAATATATTTCCCTACCTCCTTGTTTACTTACTTAATAAGTGGAAAAGCTCTATAGTAATTTTCATCCTTAAATTCAGAAAATAACATTAAGCTTTGCCCATCAAATTTACCTGGATAAAAAAGTACAACTGGAGCTCTATCAAATACTAAGTGAAGTTTATTTAAAATTCCATGAGCTCTTAAAAAGGGATAAATTTTCCCTACTCCTGTAATAAATACGACAGAATTATCAGGTGTATTTTCATCTATATAAGTATTAAAATAATTATCATCATAATCCATATTAAGTAAATCATATACAGAACTTATTAAATAATCCATACCATCAATTTCTTCCATTTCTATGCAAGTTTCAAGTAATCCCTCTTCTTCTATTAAATCAATCATGATATCATAC
>JAAYFV010000152.1 GCA_012728075.1 Tissierellia bacterium | reverse complement strand
TTATCTAACTTTTTTATTTCCAATAAATTTACACTTTTAATATTATTATAATAATCCTCAGCCTTTTTATTATAGAGTTCTATATTACTCATATTAGCAGATAAATCCAAATTTATATTTGACTTTGTTCTAGCTAGACAAGCCTTTGCTCTTTTTACATTATGGGAATTTAGAGCTTCAAAATATGTCTTTATTACCCCTTCAGGACTCAGTTGTGCTATTTCTTTTTCTAGTTTGTTATCATAGTCAATATAATCTTTAATCCATTCATCCCAATCTTCATTTACTATATCTTCTAAACTCTTCCTATTAAGAGAACAAGCAAAAGACTCATGTCTCCCAGCGTCTATATATGCCCCTATAATCTTTCCATCCTTTTTTAATACAATACCCCTTGCATTAAGCATTGGTTTCATATATTCAGGAAGTGGTTCTCTTAATGTGTAAATTTCTGCCACTACGGTATCGCCTAAATATTTGCTAAAATCAAATCCTATACTTTTAGACAATTCATTATTATAGGCCCAATATATTTTTATAGGATGTTCCCCTGCTTCGTGTTTCAAATCAGAGGGTAATTTTTCTTTTATAGAATTTACTCTATAATCAATAGTCCAATTATATTTTTTGAACAATTCAACTACTTCACTGTCAATATTAGTTTCATATTTCCCATATTCAATTAAGTCTAAAATATATCTAAAAAAATCGTACTTTGGCTCTAGTTTTTCTCTATCCATTTCTATAAAACCTATTTCATATAAGGTGTCAAAAGTAAATTTAATTTCACTTTTTTCATTATCAATATCAGTAAGGATTAGTTTATTATCTTTATAAGCCATGTCCCTTATATTGTTCATTTTTTCATCATCCTGGATTGGTTGACTTTCGTCTAGCATACCTACAATATCATTTATCATTTTTTTATCTGTAATAGATATAGGCCCTTTATTGTCGAAATAATTATTATCCTCATTAAATATTATTTCTATATTTTTAATATTATTTGTGTTCTGACTTTCTAAATTATCCTCCTGAACAAAAACATTATAAAATTCCTTAAAACGTTTCTTGTTCTTAGCTATATGCGAAGTTTTATGTCCCATTACTGATACTGTTATACTATCAGCTTGTTCCCTGTTTATACTTGATACAATTATATTCCCTTTGCCATCATCTATAGCATATTTAATATAGTCTAAATTATCTATAAGCGAGAACAAAATCAATGATTGTGATCTCCATACATCATCTGAACTCATGGAAGTATATTTCATTTTTGTATCTGTATCGGCACTAAAATTAATTTGCAATCCGTAGGGTTCTTCTTTTGTAAATAGTTCAATCCCATTTGATTCTAAGTCTTTTGGGAAATTTAAAAGGTTAATTATATTACCAACCCTTGAATTATCTCCTATTTTCCCGCCTCTTAACTCATATAATTTATCAGCTATGCTGGTTTATTTATTGTTTTCTTTTATATTATATTTATTTTTCTTATTATTCTTGCCTAAAAATATATCTATGTTCTCTTCTGTTATATAATCAATCATTACATCATCTGCAAAGATTTCTTCCTTTTCACCAATAATTTTTATTAAACTGCTGTACCCATTATCTTTTAACCTACAGATTAATATCTCATCTTTAGATATATTTATAGGCATGAAATCAAATTCATTTCCCTTTGTTAACTTTCTTACTTGGGAATTTTTTAAGTCATATTCATAAATATTATGGGGTTGATTTTCCCAGTCTTTATATGCTTGATTAAAATCAGTTATACTGTGAGGATCTATAGCCTTAGTAGCTGAATATAATAATTTATCCCCATCCAAAGTAAAACTAGGAGTCATAGCCACCAAGTCCTTTTCCATAATATTGATAATCTCGTAGGATTTATCCTTATTAATATTAAATAAAACTACTTCTTTGTTCATAAACCTTTCCCTAAATCCACCCTTAATTATAGCAATTAAATTACTGTCCTTAGGATTTATAGCTACATTATTAGCAAAGGGCAATACAACTAAATCTTCATCACCTTCTCCATATGTCATTCCTTCACTTCCATATATATCAGTAAAATCTATATGGATTTTTTCTTTTGTATCATACAGTCCTATGCCTATCCCATCTGCACTTAATGAACCTGAAGCAAATTTCTCCATAATAAAAATATATCTTCCGTCTTCAGTTATTTTAGATATAATAGGACTATATCCCAGCTTATCATCTGTAAACTTTCTGCCTTCTACTATTGTATTTATTTTAAATTGACCGTTCTTTTCTAGTATTATTTCTACGATCCCAGTATTATAGGCATATTTATCATTGTCAACAGTCCATTTAGATATTCTATTGCCATAAATACTTCCGTCCTTAGAAACCTTAAAATTTTCATAGTAATATTCATCTATATAATCCTTTGAGCTTTGAATCCCCTTTTTAGGTTTCATATCATGTATAGTAAAACCTGCTTTCTCTGTAGAATAGATTATAGTATCTTCATCTATCCAATCATAGGATACTATTTCCTTAGCTAATTTGTCTGAATTTCCATTTTCAAAATCATATACATATAGATCTGTTCCATGAGTATAGGCTATATACATCCCTGTTTTCGAAATAATAGGATAACTAAATTCTTTTCCCTCATGTACTCTAAATTCCTCTCCATTATCTAAATATGAATAATACAATCCATCTTCTTTAATATATACCACAAAGGAATTGTTTTCATCTACAGCCTTAGCTGGCATAATATTGCAGGCTATAGTAAATCCAAAAGATATTATTAAAATTGTTACAAATAGAGAAATAATAATCCTTTTCTTGGAACTCTTTTTAAAAAACAGCATATTTTCAAGTCTAGATTTTAATTCCTCACCACTTGAACTCATGGCAGTGGTTAAAGTATATCTTCTATCTCGAGAATTATCTATTAATTTTAAAATAGTCTCCCCATAGTATTTTCTATCTTCTATTTTCATTTCCTTTACTACTTTTTCATCAATGGAGCATTCACAATAATTATCCATATCCCCTAATAATAGATAAACTATTGGATTAAACCAATGAATTATATTTACGAAAAATCCAAAGGCTTTTATTATAATATCTTTTCTCTTATAATGATTTAATTCATGTAAGAATATCATTTTTAGGGTATTCTTATCTTCATTTGTATTGGGAATCAGTATCATAGGATTAAGTATTCCTATTAACATAGGAGAACCAATATATTGGCAGTGTTTTAATTTTATATTGCTATTTATATTTAATTCATTTTTACATTGATTAAATAATTCTAGAATTTCAATATCTTCTACCTTTATACTATTTTTCAAAACAGTAGATTTGAATTTTATATATGGAATGCTTTTTGATAAAAATAAAACTATCATACCAATTAACCAAATATATAAGATTATATCTTCGTAGGAATAATTATCAAAATATTTTTTAATATGGTTATTTTCTTTTGTTTCTACTATAGGAGACTTTTCAGATTGCATTTTATATTTATAATCCTCTTGCACAAAATTCTCATCTGTATCTCTAGTATCTGGTATATGATCCATATCTTCCACTTTCGTTGCTATCTCTGAATCTCCAATTTTTCCAATATCTATTTGAGATACCTTAGTTACAAAATCATTAGATATTCTAGGAAAACTTATAAAGCTTCCTATTGGCAAAATAAAAAAGATCAAAATTATTATAGATACTCTATAATGCCAAGATGCATTAAAATTTTTCTTAGTTAAGGGTTTTATTATTTGAAATATAAGGAACAAAATACTGCCAATAATAGACATGCTAGATACTGTTTTTAAAATTCCCATACTACACCCTCCTAATCCAGTCTTGCAATTCCTTTATATCTTCCTCACTAATTTTTTTATTATCATATAGTGATGCTACTAAAGACTTTACACTACCTCCATACATTTCTTCTAAAAAATCATCTGCCTGATAGGACTTATATTCATCTTTACTTATAGTAGGAGAATAATAATTGATTCTACCTTCTTTCCTTACACTTAATACATTTTTATCCACCAATCGACTGGCTAAGGTAAGTATAGTAGTATGTTTCCATTTGTTCTCTCCTAATTTTTCAATTATGTCCGCTGTAGTAACTTCACCTTCTGCAGCCCAGATGATTTCCATTATTTCATATTCTGCATCTGAAATTTTAACTATATTCATAAAAAACACTCCCTTTATTCTACAATATGTAGTATTGATTTAATTTTACATTATGTAGAATAAGAAGTCAATGGTTTTGCAAAATAAAAATAAGATTGCCTTAAAATTTAAATTCAAGACAATCTTATCATCCCATTGATAGATTTGGATGAATTACTCATTATGAACATTTGAACTTGGCACCAACTTATCAACTTATTGAACTTATTTCATTTAATCTAAAAATAAACTATACTCATTCCTTGATATGGTCCTTACGCATTTTAACGAATCCACCTATTATCATTGCAATTCCAATTATCATAATGGGAATTGCCAATATATCTGGAATCCTCACAATAAACCTATCTACTAAAGCAGACTATTTTAAGTCTGCTAATTAATCCTCTTAAGAAACATAATACTTAGCCTGTGCATTCCATAATTCATAATATTTTCCTTGGCTCTCTTCTAATAATTCCTCATGGCTTCCCCTTTGAATTATTTCTCCTTCGTGGAATACTACTATATCATCACAAAATCTACAGGAAGAAAGTCTATGGGAAATATATATTGCTGTTTTATCTCCTACTATTTCGTCAAATTTAGTATATATTTCAAATTCTGATATAGGGTCTAGTGCTGCTGTAGGTTCGTCTAGAACTATAAAAGGTCTATCTTTATATATGGCCCTAGCCATGGCAATTTTCTGTGCTTCTCCTCCAGATATTTCTATACCATTTTCATCAAAATCCCTATATAATGGAGTATCTAAGCCTCTATCTAAAGTATCTATTCTCCTATCAAATCCTACTTCCTTTAAGCATTGAAGAGCCCTGTCTTTATCATATTCCACAGTAGCACCAACGTTTTGGCCTAATCCAAAGGAAAACAATTTAAAATCCTGAAATACTACGGAAAAAATCTTTAGATATTCATCATAATCATAGTTTTTAATATCTATTCCATTTAATAAAATTTGTCCTTCTGTTGGAT
>JAAYFV010000151.1 GCA_012728075.1 Tissierellia bacterium | reverse complement strand
TAGATGGAGAAGGCAATATCATAACTCACAAGAATGAATCATTTAATCCTGATCCAGAAAAAGGCTATGCAAATATAAATGAAATATTAGATGGGAAATTAAAAGATATAGTTGGGGCAAAAAAAGCTACAGAAAATAAAATAAAGGATTAAGATGGAAAAGAACGAGTATTTTTTATAGAAGATATGGATGAAACCAATTGGAAAGTAGGAATAGCCATATCAAATGCTGAAATGTTAAAAACCTTTAAAAAATCTATAAATAGATTAATTATTATTACTATAATAATAATCGCCATTGCAATAATTCTTTCCGCTATAATGGGAAATTCTATCTCTAACCCAATCATAAAATCAGTAAAGGTAGCAGAAAAGATAGAAAGATTGGATTTGACAGAGGATATAGATGAAAAAGACCTAAAAAGAAAAGATGAAATTGGTCAAATATCATTATCCTTTCAATCCATAATAAACACCCTAAAAGATTTTGTAAATAAAATAAGCGAATCTTCAGAACAAGTTGCCTCATCCTCAGAAGAATTAACAGCTGTATCAGAAGAAGCAGCAACAGCAGCTAATAGTGTAGCAGAATCTGCTACAGAAATAGCCATAGACTCAGAAGAACAGCAAAAGGATATATTAAACGCTGTATCAGCAGTAGAACAAATATCAGCACAAATCCAAGAAATATCATCAAACGCAGAAGGCATAAGTAATTTAAGTCAAAATGTTTCCCATAGCTCAGACGAAGGAAGAAACAAGATTGAGCAAGTTATATCTCAAATGAACAACATAGTAAAAAGTACTGAAAAAGTACAAATATCTCTAGTAGATGTAGACAACAGCTCCCAAGAGATGGATAATATAATTCAAGTCATACAAGATGTAGCAGAACAGACCAATTTACTTGCACTAAATGCAGCCATTGAAGCAGCAAGAGCAGGAGAAACAGGGAGAGGGTTTGCAGTAGTAGCAGAAGAAATAAGGAAATTAGCAGAAGAAGTACAACATTCCACAGAAAATATATATGAAATAATAAAGAAAAATCAAAATATAATAGACGAAGCAAATGAGAACATGAACACAAGCAAAGAAGAAGTAGACAAAGGATTAATAACTATAGATGAAACAAAAGCAACATTTATGACTATAATAGACTCTGTAGACGAAATATCTCAGCAAATACAAAATATCTCACAAGCTATAAGCCAAGTAGCAGAAGGCACAGAAAATGTAGTCGGTTCTGTAACTTCAATAGAATATAAATCTAGAGAAGTAGCAGAAAGCATACAAAATGTATCAGCAGCAGCAGAAGAGCAAACAGCCTCCATGGAAGAGATAGCATCAGCAAGTGAAAGTTTAGCAATGCTTGCAGAAGACCTTCAAATGCTTATAGCAGAGATAAAAATGTAATAGTGGGACAAGGGGTTACAAATGGGACACCGGGTCAGACCTCCTGTCCCAAAACAGGGTAGGAAAACCACCTCTTTTTTATCCTAAAATGGCGAATAAATAAAGGAAAATAATATAAAATGTAGAAATATATATATAAGGAGGTGTTAGTTAGTATGCCTAGATATTTACGACCAAAATCAGCCACTGGAATATATCATGTGATGCTAAGAGGCGTTAACAGGATGAATATTTTCTTTTATAAAGAAGATAAGCTAAAATTTTTAGACACATTAATAAGGATGAAATCTAATGGAGAGTACATATTGCATAATGGACAACCATGTACATTTATTAATAAAAGAAGAAAAAGAGCCATTATCTCAAACAATGAAACGGATAGGCGTTAGCTACTCACTTTATTATAATAAAAAATATGAGAGAGTAGGGCACCTGTTTCAAAATAGATTTAGAAGTGAGTGTATAGAGACAGATGGTAGATTACTAACATGTTTAAGATATATCCACAACAATCCTGTAGAAGCCCATATGGTAAAAGATCCCTCAGCTTATTCATGGAGTAGTTATAACATATACATAAATAAAATGGAAAATAAGTATAATATCATATCACCAGAACTAATATTAGATATATTCTCTGAAAACAGAATAGAAGCAATAAAAAAATTTATAGACTTTTCTAGGCAAAAATGTGACAGGACTTTTGTAGATTTAGAAGAGGTAGAAGAAAAATCAAAAAGCTCCTATATGAAAAAAACCTTAGATATACTTAAAGATTATGATTTAAATATAGAAGATATAGCTAAATTAAAAGATAGGAATATTAGAAATCAAATAATAAAAGAAATACACCAACATACTAATATGTCCGCAAGAGAAATGGCCAATATAATTGGTTGGAGTAAAAGCACAATAGATAGAGCATTAAAGGAATAAAAATGGGACAGGAGGTCAGACCCCCTGTCCCACAAAATATTGGACAAGGGGTCTGACCCATTGTCCCAAATCTGACCTCTTGTCCCAAATTTTATTTATTATACATTTTTGAATATTCTTCAGTTAAGCTAGTTAAACCCATCATATTATAAACTTCAACTGGATTAAACATTTTATCCCTATGTTTTAGTGTGTTTTCTTCTTTCATTAAATCACAGAGCATATCATACATGGACTTGGCAGCAATAGCCATGGTAGAAACCGGATATAGACCTATTTTATAACCAAATCCTTTAATATCCTCTATAGGGAGATTTGCTGCAATTCCTTTTTCGTTCATATTTACCAGAAGTTTTATTTTAGACTGTTTGGATACTATTTCAAGTTCTTTCTTTGATTTTATTCCATCTACATATGCGTAGTCAGCTCCATAATCCTTTGCTTTATTTATTCTATTAATAGCTTCTTCTAATCCATCTGTTATATTAGCAATAGTTCTAAAAATTATTATAAAATCATCAGATACATTTTTTCGAATAGAATCAATTTTTGGTCCAGTTAAATCCCAAGATAAGGATTCTTTACTAGTTGTAGGGAAAGTTTGGGGAAGTACTTGGTCATCTATTTGCATACCACAGACATTTAAACTTTCGAATACTTTAGCTGTATTTCCTACATGTATAGCATTTCCAAATCCATTATCTGCATCAGAAATTAATGGAATATTTATTGTAGAGGTTATCTTTTGAATAGAGCTAGCAAATTCAGTTAAATTAAGAAAACCAATATCTGGTTTACCAAGATTTGCTATAGATAATGCACCTCCTGAAAGAAAGACAGCTTTAGCACCAGCTTTTTCAGCTAGCTTTGCAGAAAGACAGTCGTAAACTCCTGGCAAAATTAAAAATTCATCTTCATCTAATATTTTTCTTAAAGCTTTTCTATTATTCATTTCATCATCTCCTAAACTCCATAAATTATTACACAAGATACTGTAGTAACTATCCAAAATATGATAGCTAATGGAATACCAACTTTCATATAATCTTGAAAATCATATCCGCCTGCTTCCCATACTAGAAGATTTGGGCCAGTTCCAAAAGGGGTACACAATGCAGCAGATGCAGCCATAGCAATTGCCATAACAACTCCTCTTGGGTCTAGATTTGCAGATTGTGCTACTAATATTCCCATTGGTACCAATATTGCAGTTAGTGAGGTATTCATTTAAAATTGAGTAAGTATTATAGTTATTCCAGTTATAGCTGCATATAGGAATATTGGTGATAATTTAGTTAAATGAACAGATAATCCATTTACAATATAATCAGCAGCACCAGTTTCGATTAATGCTGTACTTAGGGGGAATATTCCAGCAACTAAAAACAAAGTTGTAACGCTAAAAGAATCAATTGCTTCTTCTACAGTAATACAATTAGTAAGAACCACTAATAACGCTCCTAATGCTGCAGCTAGATGCATTGGTAACAAGCCACTTGCCATACAATAGATGATGAATATAAAAACTACTGCTACTATTATCATCTTTTTCGGGTTTTTTTCAGCTAATTGAGGAAGATTGTCTTCAGAAATATCTTTTACAGGCATTAATTTAATGCCAAAAAAATACATATAAATTAAACCTGCAATTGTAACAGGTATACCGATTTTTGCAAATTCGAAAAAACCAAAACCTTGATATCCTGCATCAACAAGTAAACCGTTTGCTACAATATGTGGGGTAGTTCCGATTAAAGTAATAGTACCGCCTAGAGAAGCAAAGAAAGCAAGGGCCATTAATACTTTTGATAAAGGAACTTTAGCTTTTTTTGCCATAGAACTGACTATAGGTATAAGACATCCAGTAGTTCCGGTATCATTTAAAAATGCAGATAATCCAGCTGCTACTATTCCTGAACCCATCATTATACCTTTTTCACTTTTCCCCAATATACCTATTAATTTTTCCCCAATTAGGTCAGCAAGTCCTGTCTTAAATATGGCTGCCCCAACAACTAACAAACTCATAAAAAATATTACAGTTGTATTTGCAAAATCAGCAAAAGCCGTTTTTGCATCTAAGATACCAAGCAATGCTAATGTTATTGGAATTCCTGCTCCAATTAAAATAGGGTGTATTGGTTTCCAAATCAAAAGTATCACTGCTGTGAGAAACACAATAATTGCCAATATAGCTTGTAGTGTCATATAATCACTCCTTTATATTTTTGAGTTATTTAATAGTGAAATAATGGCATTACTCATAAATTTTACTCCTGTTTCAATACTTCTTTCATCAAAGATTATTTTAGAGTTATGGAGTGGTAGTTTTGACTCTTCTGTATCATTATGAGTTCCTAATCTAATAAGAGCACCGGGAATTTTTTCTAAATAGAAAGCAAAATCTTCACTCCCCATAGATGGGCTATCTAGCCATCTAATGTTTTCATAACCTATAGAATTGGAAGAGGATTCTTCGAGTATATCAATAATATTAGAATCATTAATTACTGGTGGAGATATATTTTCATATTTGACTTTAGCTGTAGCTCCAAAGCTTTTCGCTTGATATTTTATTAGAGATTTGATTTTTTCTTCGACTTTCTTATTGAGAGATGGACTTAAAGTCCTTACAGTTCCTTCTCCAATAGCATGATCAGGTATTATATTGGATGTGTTTCCAGCTGTAAGTTTACCAAAGGATATAACTGCAGAATCAATAGGTGCAATGTTTCTTGATATGATAGACTGAATAGCAGTTATTATATATGCAGATACAACAATTGGGTCAATTCCCCTATGGGGATGGGCAGCATGGCCACCTTTTCCAGTAACTTTGAAGGACAAATTAGAACTGGATGCCATCATAGGACCTTTTTTTAATCCAATAGTTCCAGCTGGTAAATCCGGCCATGTATGTAGTGCGAGGATAGATTTAACTTGCGGATTTTCTAAAATACCAGATTCAATTACTTCTTTAGCTCCTGTAAAGTTTTCTTCACCACTTTGGAAAACAATCCTTAAATTACCTTTTAAATAATCTTTGAATTTATTGATGACTAAGGCTGTACCATATAGAACAGTTGCATGAATATCATGTCCACAAGCATGCATAACGTTTTCATTTTGAGAAGCAAATGTTAGATCGGTTTTTTCTAATATAGGTAGAGCATCTAAATCAGCACGATATGCTATAGTGTCTCCTTTTTGGCCTCCTTGGATAAGAGCTGTTATACCAGTATTAGATTTAATAGTTGTAGCTTTAATACCATTTTCTATAAGTTTTTGCTGAATCAATTTTGAAGTTTGTAATTCATGATTACTTAATTCTGGCTCCTTATGGATTTTTCTTCGCAAATAGATTAACTCTGGAAGTATTTCCTCTATATACGCATTGATTTGCTCTTTCATAGTCGCACCTCCTATTTAATAGTTTGTAACTTTAATGTAACATATGATTAAATTATTATCCAATATCAAAAAGTAATATACATTATAACACTTAGTGTTATAATGTATATGAGGTGATAAACCCATGTTCAGAATTGAAGATAGATATATAATAGAAATTGCAAAACAAAAAAGTTTTTCTAAAGCTGCAGAAAAATTGTATATTGCTCAGCCATCGCTAAGTAGATATATTATAAATTTAGAAGATAAATAGGGGATTGAAATTTTTGATAGATCTAAATTCCCTATAGAAATTACGGAAGCAGGCGAAAAGTTAATAGAATATATTTACAAATTTAGGGAGCTTGAGGGAGAATTAATGTCTGAACTATCTAGACTAAAAAACAATGATGATAAAACTGAAGTCAGAATTGGGATTGTTCCATGGAGAATACCAGTTTTTTTACTAAAGATTATACCTGTTTTTACCAAAACTTATCCCAATATTAATGTGGTTTTAACAGAAGATGTTTCTCCAAAACTAGAAAATTTAGTGTTAGAGGATAGGATTGATGTTTGTGTAATCAATGGGCCTGTAATAAATAAGAATTTAGAATTTCAACAGTTAAGTTCTGAGAACATTATTTTAGTTGTGCCAAGGAATTCAAAAATTGCATTAGATAATTATGATTTCAATAAGAATCAATACTTAAACTCATATATTGATATAAAGGCCCTTGAAAAAGAGAAGTTTATATTGCTAAATGAGAATTTTAGATTGGGAAAGATTTCTAGACAAATTATTAAGCATCACAATATTTACCCTAAAGACATTATAGAAGTTTCTCATATGAATACTGCAATAAGTATGTCTTCTGTTGGATTAGGGTTAACATTTATGCCTGAGTCTGGTGTAAATAGACAGACTTCAGAGGATAATAGCCCACTCTATTTTTCTATTGGTGAACCAAGCTTTGATTTTCCCCTAGTAATTGCATATAAAAAAGAAAAATATGAAAATTTAAGTGTGAGAAAGTTCATTGATTTTGTAAAAGAAAATTATAAACTTTTCGATTAAAAATGGGACAGGAGGTCAGACCCCCTGTCCCAAGACCCCTTGTCCCACATTGTCCCAAATCTGACCTCTTGTCCCAAATCCTTGTCCCAATCCATTATGGGTAGACTGTGTATTGATTTTCTGGTTGGTCTTTGTCTCGAATTATTATCTTCACTAGGTTTTCTTTAGTAACTACATCTGGTAATTTGGTGTTGCCATCACTAGCATTCATCCACATAGTCCTAGAGCCATCAGGCAAGGTTATTCTATACCACATTTCATCAGTACCATTTTTCTTATATCTAACTGCATATTCCATATTGGTAGTAGTTCCATTTAGTTCCATTGGATGAACATAATCGCTTAATCTTATATGTTCTAGTGGGAACTTATCTTTAATTTGTATTACTGTTTCTTGACTTTCTAATTCATTATCTGTTGCTTTAAATCTAATTCTTAGTAGCTTGTTATTAGTTAAATCTTCAGTTTTTAAGTATCTCCCACTAATCCATGGTCCATTGTCTATATTATATTCAAATTCATCCCAATTGCCATTTCTGCCAATTCCATTTATAGATTCAACTATGTTTTCTCCATTATTAATAATTACATTTGGAGGAGAAGCTTTGGCTTTTATTATAGCTTTTTTAACTGGTTGAGATGGCAAATAATCTTTATCTCCTTTTAGTCTAAATTCCAATTTTCCTGGTTTGAAAACTATATTATAAGCTAATATATTTATTTTATTTGGTTCTAATTTTATATAATCAATATTTATCCAGTTACTATCTCCATTTCTATACTGAAGATTTTCTACAATTTCTTGCAGTGTAGATAAATCATTTTCTGCTTTAATCCATATGGTTCTATCCTTTACACTATATCCAATATTTTCTTCTACAATTGTTAAATCTAAAGTTCTTTCTGCCATAGGACTGTCAGTTAATTTTTTAAAATTGCCAGGTTTTTTAGCTTCTCGTATATATACATCCATTCCTGCCTTTAGAGGCACCTTGGTATTAGGAGAATTACATTTATACCACACCCCATCTAATCCATTGGTACTATTTATACTGTATTCCATATCACTAGTAGTATTCATAATCATGCTTTTCCCTGCATCTATATATACATTAGCAAAGCTTAAAATTGGTGTAAATTTTATAGTTTGAATTTGGCTTGGTAGTTTTTCTTTAGTAGCTTTAATCCTTATTTTAACTTCATCTCCAGCTTCAAATTGAGTAGAAACTTCTCCAGATTTCCATTCTCCATCATTTATTTTATATTCATAGATAGCTCCCTCAGTAGTACCTATTTTTTCTATAGTATAATTAACATCATCATAAGATAGTTCTGGTGCAGGTGCTGGAGGTTCTATTGTAGCTTTTATTCTATCTGGGGAAGGTAAAGTAAAGGCTGTACCTTTCTTTCTAAAACGCAATTCTCCAGCTTTAAATTCAATATTTTTACCATCTCCAACATCCTCCCAAGGATCATTGGCAATTTTATATTGTAGCTCATCTAATCCAAAATCAGGTGAATTAATTAATTTAATTATTCTTTCTCCAATATGATAATCTATATTATTTAATTCATCTTCACTAAAGCTTTCTTGCCCAACATTACCTAAGAATCTTTTATTTACTGTATTGCCTCTTTCTCTAATCCAAACTTCATCATCTTTTGCAAATTTTATAAGGGTATCTCCATTTTTAGCTTGTGTAAACTTATTTCCACCATCAGTGCTGTATTCCATTCCTGTAGTGGTATTTTCAATTTTCCCTTCTGCCACATTTAAATTTACATTTCCTAAATATATGCCATTTAGTTTTCCAGTAGATTTAGAAGGAAGTTCACCCATATTTCCTAAAATTGCTGCTTTTCTAATTCTTAAATCTAGATTTTCTGAAAGTTCTATTCTAGTGTCTGATTCATACTTATGCCAAGTATTTCCACCATCAGTGCTATATTCATAATTAATGTGAGAGTCTATTCCATCTAGTGCAATTATGGAATTTACATAATCATAGTTGCTAATAGTTATATTCTTTGGAGCTTCCTCTTGTGTTAATTCACCTACAAGGCGAAATACTCTTGGTTGGGCTTTTTCTCTAATCCATATTTTCATAGGTTTAGCTTCTTCGATTAATAAACTTGTATCTTCTGCAGCCAAAGTTATCTCTTCCCAAGTACCATTTATTCCATTGGTAGAATCCACACTATACTCCATTTCCTCATCTATATTTGTCAAATATACATTTAGTATATCCCCATCTTTTTGGAGTCTATATTCTACATTATCTAATACTTTAGGTTCACTTAATTTTAAAAACACCTTTATATCTTCAGAATCTATAGAATTAAGTTCTTCTACAGCAGTTCCCTTAATTCTAATGCTTACTGTTGCTTCTTCAATCTTAGTAGCTGCAGTTCCAGATACCTTTATAGTGATGGTATTTTCATTAACATCTACATTTTCCACATTAGCCTTTAGTCCCCTTGGAAGTCCAGCTACTACTATATCATTATTGGTTATATCTTCCTTTAAAGTGCCAGTAGTAACTTTTATTTTCCATGTATCTTTAATAGTTCTTGGGACTTTTCCATCAGGTGCTTCTAAATATACAGTATTTTCAATAGCTTCTCCTACTACTTGCAATATATTAGGATAAAGGGTAAAAGTAGGAGTAGCCACTATATTTTCTTCTGCTCCTTGTACCAAATTTTTTGGTATGGTTAAGGAGATAGTCTCCTTATTAACTCCAAAATCCACATTCTCTACTTTAGGCAGAGTAATAGTTAATTTTTTACTAGAATTTCTAACTATGTGAGAAGAAGTAATTTTTTCAGCTATTTTATTCCAATTAGTATCTTCTCCTTCATCTACACCAACCACTTTAAATCCACTAATTAAAGCATCTCTATTTATGTCTACTACCCAATCTCCATCTTCTAGTTCTATTACTATAGTTTTTCCACCAGCTTTTACATCTTTTTCTCTAACAGTTGATTTTACCACATCTCCTGATATAGTAGCTTTAACAGTAGGTTTAATTACTATGTTGCCACTAGCTTTAATAGGGTTTATAGCATCTTTAATGGCTACTGCTGGTATAGTTAAAGTGATTATTTGTTCTTCGTTTATATCATACCCCTTAGCTTCTGGTAAGGATATGATAAGGGTAGTATTATCCTCATCTACATCAATAGCTCCACTACCATCAGCAATAAGAGCATCTATTACTTTATTCCATTCCGCCTCTTCCTTTTCTGCTTTAAATCCATTATATAAAGCATTTCGTTTAGTGCTATTGGTTTTAATATCGTCAGCCCAATAGGCTCCATTGGATAGTTTAATTTTAATTTTTTCTCCTCCAATATTTATACTACCTTCTAGTATTATTTCTGGGCTTACAATTTCAGCTTTACCTCGTTTAATTTTTTCCTCATGTTCACTTATTTTGAAAGTTTTAAAAGCCTTAATTTTATTTTCTTCGTCTAATGCAAATATAGTTAAGTATTGGTTTAAACTTACTTTAATGTCTTCTTCCATTATATAATCTACCCCGCCATTTAAAATATCATCTTTAGCAGGAGTAGGATAAGGAGCAGTAGTTAGCATTATTTTATATTTACTTGTCCCTTCTGGTACATCATTGGAATTAGCTAATTTAATTTTTACAGTATCTACATTATATCCTTCTATCAATTCTACATTTAATATTGGAGCATGTTCTTTGACTATATTAGGTGTAATTTTAATTTCTGCATATCCTTTAGTTCTACCACTACTATCCACAGCTAATAGGAGTATATAGCCATATCCATTGTTCATTTGATTTACTTCTATATCTTGTCCCACATTAATAGGAATAGCTCCTTCTATTATGCTGTTTAAATAAGGCTTTTCTCCTTCAGGTAGCTCATTTTCTAGTAATTTGTATCTCCATCTAATAGTGCCTTCCATTCCCATTGGTAGCAATTTATTAAATCTTGTAGTTCCAGGTCTAGTTCCTTTTTCTAAAGCATAATTATTGTCATCTAATATCCTTGCAGGACCTCCACGAATATTTCTTTCTGTAAGTTTAAATTCCCTATAGCCTTTAACTTTACCATCATTATCAGTAGCCAATAGTAGTAGATAATCATCAACAGAAACATCTACAATATTATCATTAATATTAGAATATTCTAAAGCATTTTCAATTACACTATCCAATTCTATATTCCCAAAAGACTTATCTCCAATTTTATACATCCATTTAGTAGCACCAACTATATTGGTACTAAAATCTAAAAATTCAAATTTAGTACTATTTTTTACACTTCCTGGCTTAGGTTCTGTATAGTTGGTATTTAATATTAATAAAGGTGCATTGGGTTTTCTTAAATTTTCTTCATTTAATTGAATTTCAGCATAAGCCTTAATTCTTCCAATTCTGTCAGTAGCAAGTAACAACAGCCAATCCCCTACTTCAGCTCGAATATTTTCCCCTTCCCTATAGACAGTGGTTTGAGATATTATAGAATTTAATTCAATGGCTTCTCCTTCTATTAAGTGTTTTTTATTGCTTATTTTAATTCTCCATTGTTCCACATCTTCAATACTTAAATGTGTTAATTTAGTTATTCTAGTAGTGCCAGGGCTAGTACCCTTTTCTGGAGTAGAAAAATGTGTCCCTTCTATCAATTGAATAGCATCGGGCATTCTTATATGAGGTTCCATAAGTTTAAATATAGCATAACCTTTAATCTTATTATCATTGGTTGCTAATAGTAATAGATATTTACCTGGAACTAAATTTTCTCCAATATCATCTCC
>JAAYFV010000002.1 GCA_012728075.1 Tissierellia bacterium | reverse complement strand
TAATAGCCTTCTCCATAGGAACAGCAACTGGAGTAATATTTGGGAAAATTATGTGTAAAGCCACAGGAGGGAAAGTAAACCCACTAATAGGTTCAGCAGGAGTATCAGCAGTACCAATGGCAGCTAGAGTATCCCAAAAAGTAGGACAAGAAGCCAATCCAAGGAACTTCCTATTAATGCATGCCATGGGACCAAATGTTGCAGGAGTAATAGGTTCAGCAGTAGCTGCAGGATTATTATTGATGTTCTTTGGTGGATAATATATGAACCGAGATTCTTCACTTGTAATTTTAGCTATTATAAAATTATATTCTCAAAATACTATTTATGCTATGGAATAAAAACACAGATACATAAAGTGAAGAATCTCGGATTTTAACGTAAATTTATTAAAATGTTATTATTATGTTGATTATGTATTGAAAAAAAACTATAATAATTATATGATTTGCTAGCATCTTTTTTAAAGAGCTGGACACAAATTTTAATAAATAAAAATAACGACTGGTATCCATTTAAAATGGAACTAGAGCGGAGGGATAATAATGATAAAAAAAGAGAGTAAATTGACCATTAAGAAGATGACCACAGTGGGTATTTTGGGAGGTATTTCTATAGTATTAGGCATGACCCCTTTAGGATTTATTCCTGTAGGACCCACAAGAGCAACCATTATGCATATACCTGTAATTATTGGGGCTATAGTGGAAGGCCCTCTAGTAGGAGGGCTAATAGGGTTAATATTTGGTCTATTCAGTATGTTTCAAGCAGCAACTAATCCTACCCCTGTATCTTTTGTGTTTTTAAACCCTGTAGTTTCAATATTACCTAGAGTGTTAATTGGAGTTGTCACTTATTATGTTTATGAATTTTTGAATAAAATAGGCTTCAATAAATCCAATTGGACTTTAAATATTATTTTAGGAGGTATAGTAACATATCTAGCTATAGGAACATATAAAGCATTTAATGAAACCCAAAGTATATGGTCTTTGGCCATAAACATAATATTAATAGCCTGTACAATATTAATTGGATTTTATAGTCAAAGAAAATTTAAAGGTAAGGCAATGCATGTAGCTGTTGCTACAGTAGCAGGAACATTGACTAACACTATAGGAGTACTATCTAGCATATATTTTTTATATGGGGAAAAGTTTGTAACAAAGCTAGGCCAAAACCCAGAAATGGCAAGAAAGATCATATTTGGTATAGGAGTAACTAATGGAATACCCGAGATGATAGTAGGAATTGTAGTAGTTGTCAATGTAATAGCTGCTATAAAAAATAGAGTAGATTAGATTGGAAGGTGTAAATAATGCTTCTGGTAATAGATGTGGGAAATACTAATATAGTATTTGGAGTTTTTAAAGATGATAAACTTCTATATGATTGGAGAATAGCTACAGCAAAAGATAGGACTTCTGATGAGTACGGTTTATTATTTGAACAGATATTCAAATACCATGGGCTCTGTCCTAGAGATGTAGAGGATGTAATAATTTCATCGGTAGTACCTACTCTTATGCATACATTATCAGCAATGAGTATAAAATACTTTGGCAGGGAACCTATAGTAGTAGGACCAGGTGTAAAGACGGGTATGAACATAAAATATGATAATCCAAGGGAAGTGGGAGCAGATAGAATAGTCAATGCTGTAGCAGGTTATGAAAAATACGGTGGACCTCTTATAATAGTAGATTTTGGTACGGCTATAACCTTTTGTGCAATTTCCAAAGAAGGAGATTATTTGGGAGGTGCCATAACTCCAGGGATAAAAATATCCAGCGAAGCTTTATTTTTAGGAACGGCTAAACTTCCAAAAGTAGAATTAGCTAAACCTGATACGGTAATAGGTAAAAATACAGTCAATAGTATTCAGTCAGGACTGGTCTATGGATATGTTGGCTTAGTTGATTTCATTATAGAAAAGATGATGGAAGAGATGGAGGAAGAAGGCAAAGTAAACACTGTAGTAGGAACTGGCGGATTTTCATCTTTAATAGCAAATGAAAGTAGATATATAAATAGAATCGATAAATTATTAACCTTATATGGACTTCGAATAATATATAATAGAAATAAGTAGCCCCTTGGCTACTTTTTCTAAATTGTTAGAGGTGAAAGCATGAGAATAGGGAATATAGAACTGGAAAACAATGTATTTTTAGCACCTATGGCAGGTGTTACAGATAAGGCCTATAGGATTATATGTAGAGAAATGGGAGCAGGACTAGTATTTACTGAAATGATAAGTAGCAAAGGACTTTATTATGAAGACAAAAATACAAAGGAACTTACAAGTGTAGATCAAAAGGAAAGACCAGTTGCAATTCAAATATTTGGTTCAGATCCTAATATAATAGGGAAAGTCATAGAAAAGCATATAAACCCAAGAAAAGATATAGATATTTTAGATATAAATATGGGGTGTCCAGCTCCTAAGATTGTTAAAAATGGAGATGGATCCGCTCTATTAAAAAATCCATTTTTAGTAAGAAAAATTCTTAAAATAGCTGTTGAAACATCTACTAAGCCAGTAACTATTAAAACGAGAATAGGATGGGATTTTAATAATATAAATGG
>JAAYFV010000021.1 GCA_012728075.1 Tissierellia bacterium | reverse complement strand
TTATTAGCACCTCCTAAAATTTGCTCATATTAATTTTATGATAATATTCCCTTTAAAACAAATTGATATTATTGATAGTATGATTGTGAAGTATAGGTAAAACAAATACATCACAAAATCACTAAATCCAATTATATAAAATAGCTATTAATACCATCAGCAAACAAAACACCAGCCCTAAAAGACTGGTGTTTTATAATATATTAGCAAGTTAGTGTCAGTCATTAATATTTACTTAGTTTTATTTAATTTCTTTCATATATCCTAATATTCCCATTTGCATCAAAGAATTTTATAGTCCTTGGTAGAATATCAATGCTTGCTAAGTTACCTTCCATATCAATCACTTTTGTTTTAGATATCTTGGTATAGACTGGAGTTCCTGTTTTTATAGCTTCCATTAGTTTTCTTTGAGCTTCTACATTTCTATCTATATAAATACTATCAAAGGCCTCATCGTTAATTATTATGCTATTGTTTGGCAAGTATTCCATACTCCCCACTACAGTTATCTTCCCATCAGCAAATTTGTTTAATCTTTGTTCATCTACTATTAATATCACTTCTACTTGTAAATCTGATACTATTAATCCTTCTGGTACTAACCAAGTTGTGCTATAGAATCCATTTGGTCCTTCAACCATAGGACTGCCATTACTATCAGTTGTAGTTTCAAATGGTAGTACTAACTTGTAGTAAGCACTTCCACCTGCTGGACCATTAAAGCTTATTTCTACCCTATCTCCTGCTCTAACTGTATTGTCTTCTGATGGTTCTACATTTTCAATGTCTGTATATGGATCAGTTGGTTCTTCATCTAATACTATTCTAACAGTTCCTGGTGCTATATCCATTACTTCAGTCCCAAATTCATCTATATACACTACTTGAACTTGCAATCCTGTAGCCATTAACCCTCTTGGTACAGTCCAAGTCCCTGTATATACTCCATCTTCTTCAACCATTGGAATTCCTATTTCATTACTCTCTGATCCAAAAGGCATCAATATTCTAAAGTACCCTTCTCCTCCACTTGGTGCTTCAAAGCTAACAGTTAGTATATCTCCTGTTTTTAATTCTACATCTTCTGATGGTTCAATATTAGATATAATAGGTGCATCTAAACCAACATATACTATCCTTTCAATTATAGTTTCATTTCCTGCTCCATCTATTGCCTTAACCACTATTAAATTTTCACCTGGATCTACTATCAACCTTTTATGGAAATTTCCATCTTCATCTATTACTACCTCTACATCATTTATTAATACTTGTACTAATTCAATATTATCTGTGGCATTTCCTCTAACATGGACTACTTCAGTATTTATCTTAGTATTATCAACTGGTTCTATTACAATTAACTCTGGTGCTTCTTTATCCTTTATAACTACTACTGGAGCCGATGGTTCTGTTTCTCTTCCATTTAACTCAGCAGTTACCATAATTTCGTTCTCTTCTAATGGCAAATCTACTTCTGCTGTAAATACTCCTTTTTCAGCTTCTACAGAAGTTGATTTCACATTATTTACATATACATTGACCTTTCCGTCAGCATTGACTGCTCCTTCTACAGTTATAATATCTTGGTTTGTATAATTTATTTCTTCTAAATTAGTTATTATTGGTGTGTCAACAGAGTTTTCAACTCTAGCTCTTATCATTAATCCACCATTTATTCCTTCATCTCCTATTAAGGTGAACTCTTCTCCGCCTATGTGGAGATAAGATCTTTCTGGTGCAGGACTAGTTTCATCTATTCCTACTCCTGGAGATAGATCTCCAATTTTAGGTTGTACTGTTGCTATAAAGAAATCTCTATCTGTTGCAAATCCAAATT
>JAAYFV010000150.1 GCA_012728075.1 Tissierellia bacterium | reverse complement strand
CGTGGGATGTAGATATGGTTATTCCTCTTTCTCTTTCCTCTGGTGCCTTGTCTATATTGTCATAGCTCATTACTTGACCTGCACCTAGCCTTTTATTTAATACTGTTGTTATTGCTGCTGTTAATGTAGTCTTACCATGGTCTACGTGACCTATTGTTCCTATATTTACGTGAGGTTTGGTTCTTTCAAATTTTTCTTTAGCCATTTTCTATTCCTCCTTGATTGTTTTAATAATTATTTTAATAATTACTTATGTCCTAATACTTCTTCAGCAATGTTATTTGGTACTGCCTCATAATGATCAAATTCCATAGAGTAAGTAGCCCTACCCTGAGTGTTAGAACGAAGATCAGTTGCATATCCAAACATCTCAGATAAAGGTACATAGGCATTCACTACTTGAGCTCCGTTTCTTAGCTCCATGCCCTCTACTCTACCACGTCTTGAGTTAATATCACCTATAACATCGCCCATATACTCTTCTGGCATGATTACTTCTACTTTCATTATTGGCTCTAATAAAACTGGTTTTGCCTTTGCCATAGCTTCCTTAAAAGCCATAGAACCTGCAATCTTAAATGCCATCTCTGAAGAGTCCACTTCGTGATATGAACCATCAAATAATGTTACTTTTACATCTACTACTGGATATCCTCCAAGTATACCAGATTGCATAGCTTCTTGGATACCTGCGTCTACCGCTGGTATATATTCCTTTGGTATAACGCCTCCTACTATCTTGTTTACAAATTCATAGCCTAAACCTGATTCCTGGGGTTCAATCTTTATTTTAACATGACCATATTGACCACGACCACCAGATTGTCTTACATATTTTGTATCGGCTTCAGCTGGTACTGAGATAGATTCTTTATAAGCTACTTGAGGATTGCCTACATTAGCTTCTACTTTAAATTCTCTTAAAAGTCTATCTACGATTATTTCTAAATGTAATTCTCCCATTCCTACTATTAGTATTTGTCCAGTTTCTTCATTGGTTGAAGTCCTAAATGTAGGGTCTTCTTCAGCAAGTTTTGCTAATGCTGTACTCATCTTTTCTTGACTTGCTTTTGTTTTTGGTTCAATAGCTACTTCTATAACTGGTTCTGGAAATTCCATAGTTTCTAATATTATTGGATTATTTTCATCACATAGGGTGTCCCCTGTAGATGTATCTTTAAGTCCTACTGCTGCTGCAATATCTCCTGCATAAACTTCATCAACTTCTTCTCTTTTATTAGCATGCATTAAGAGTATCCTACCTACTCTTTCCTTCTTGCCTTTTATTGAATTGTATACATAGGACCCTGCCTTTAGGGTACCTGAATATACTCTAAAGTATGCAAGTTTTCCTACATATGGATCAGTTACTATTTTAAATGCTAATGCAGAAAATGGTTCGTCATCTGATGATATCCTCTCTAATTCCTCATCAGAATCCACTGCTACACCTTTTACTGGAGGTATATCTAGTGGTGAAGGCATATAATCTACAATAGCATCTAATAAGGGCTGCACTCCTTTGTTTTTATATGATGAACCGCATAGAACTGGAGTAATCTCCACCTCTATTGTAGCTTTTCTTATGGCTTTAATTATCTCTTCAGGAGTTATTTCTTCTCCTTCAAGATACTTCATCATCAAATCTTCATCGTATTCAGCAATGTTTTCAAGTAAATTTTCTCTATATTCTTCTGCTAAATCTACTAAATCTTCAGGAATATCTACTACTTCTATATCTTCACCAAGATCGTCATTATAAATTCTGGCATTCATATTCACTAAATCTACTACACCAATAAAATTATCCTCTTTCCCAATTGGTATTTGTATGGGGACTGGATTGGCTTTTAGTCTATCTCTTATCATCTCTATTACATTAAAAAAGTCTGCTCCAACGATATCCATCTTGTTGATGAAAGCCATTCGAGGAACATTATACTTGTCAGCTTGCCTCCAAACCGTCTCTGATTGGGGTTCAACTCCTCCCTTTGCACAAAATACCGCTACTGCTCCATCTAAAACTCTAAGGGACCTTTCAACCTCTACTGTAAAATCCACGTGCCCTGGTGTGTCTATTATGTTTATTCTATGATCTCTCCAGTGACATGTGGTTGCAGCAGATGTGATGGTTATTCCTCTTTCTTGTTCTTGTTCCATCCAATCCATCTGTGCAGCACCTTCATGGGGCTCTCCTATTTTATGAATTTTCCCAGTGTAAAACAGTATTCTTTCTGTAGTAGTTGTTTTTCCTGCATCTATATGGGCCATTATTCCTATGTTTCGTGTTCTTTCTAATGGAATTTTTCTGGGCACAATATTTCCTCCTTCCTGATTATAAGTCCCCCTTGTATTTTATTATTCTATCTATTGACTACCATCTGTAGTGTGCGAATGCCTTATTTGCTTCAGCCATCTTGTGAGTTTCTTCTCTCTTTCTAACACTTGCTCCAGTATTGTTAGCTGCATCCATTATTTCTTTAGCAAGTCTTTCTACCATGGTCTTTTCTCCTCTTAATCTTGCATAACGAACTAACCAACGCAAACCTAGTGTTTCTCGTCTTTCTGGCCTAACTTCTACTGGAACTTGATAAGTTGCCCCACCAATACGCCTTCCTTTAACTTCTAGCACTGGCATTATATTGTTCATAGCTTTATAGAATACTTCAAGGGGTTCTTCGCCAGTTTGTTCTTCTATATAATCAAAGGCGCCATAAACTATGTTTTGGGCAATACCTTTTTTACCATCAAGCATTACATTGTTGATAAGTTTTGTTACAATTATATCATTATATATTGGATCTGGCATTACTTCTCTTTTAGCTATATATCCTTTTCTTGGCACTTCTCTTCCCTCCTTAACTATAAAAAAGTAGATTCATTGGTACTCGACAGTTAAACTGCCGCTGTGCACACAAATGCATATATATTAATTGGAATAATTCCATAGCATTTTAGCACAATTATTTCTTAGGCTTTTTAGCCCCATATTTAGATCTGGATTGCATCCTTCCTTCTACTCCTGCTGCATCTAAAGTACCTCTTACCACGTGATACTTAACACCTGGAAGGTCTCTAACCCTACCTCCTCTTACTAGAACAACACTATGTTCTTGTAGATTGTGGCCAACCCCAGGTATATAAGCATTTACTTCTACTCCATTGGTAAGTCTAACTCTAGCAACTTTTCTCAAAGCTGAGTTAGGTTTTTTAGGTGTAACAGTTCTAACAGCTGTACAAACTCCTCTCTTTTGTGGTGAATGTACAGTAGTTGTATCCTTCTTCAATGAGTTATAATTTACACCCAGTGCAGGAGATTTGGATTTTTGCTTAACCTTTTGCCTACCTTTTCTAATCAATTGATTGATTGTTGGCATAATTGCACCTCCTTTTAAATAGCGTTTTGTTTCAATATTGCAGCACTTGCTGCACTAACATCGATATTACAGGCTTTGCCTAATTCTTTCATGGAAGATACATATACTAATTCAACTTGTTGTTCTTTACATATTGTGACTATATCATCTATTATCCTCTTATCTGCATCTTCAGCTACATATACCACTTCTGCATCTCCATTGGCCAATGCCCTTTTAACCTGCTTAGTTCCAACTACTCTATTGTCGGTATTAAGCCTATATAACATATAAGTTTCCTCCTCCTTTTAAACATTGGAAAGATTATGTGAACAGTGCTATTCACATAATCTTCATGTCGTCAAAGAGTCCACTTCTAATTAACACACTAATACATTTTATCATCAGTTATTTTCACTGTCAACATCATTTTTATCTACTGCATCTATTTCTTCATCGTTTACATATACTAATTCTATATTCTTGTACCTTTTCATTCCAGTTCCTGCAGGAATGAGTTTCCCAATTATTACATTTTCTTTCAATCCTATAAGATTGTCTTCCTTACCCTTAATAGCCGCTTCAGTTAACACCCTAGTGGTTTCCTGGAAGGAAGCAGCAGATAAGAAGGAATCTGTTGCTAAGGAAGCTTTTGTTATTCCCAAAAGGGTTCTCCTGCCTACAGCAGGTTTGCCTCCTGATTCTATAATTTCCTTGTTTATGTCTTCAAAATCATGAAGGTTAACTAAACTTCCAGGCAATAGATCAGTATCTCCTGGATTTTCCACTTTTACTTTGCCTAACATCTGCCTTACGATTATTTCAATGTGCTTATCATCTATATCTACTCCTTGTAACCTATAAACCCTCTGCACTTCCTTTACAAGATAGTTTTGTACCCCTTGTACTCCCTTAATCTTTAATATATCATGAGGATTTACTGATCCTTCTGTTATTTCGTCTCCTGCTTCAATAAAATCTCCCGACTTTACTTTTAACCTTGAACCATAAGGTATACTGTAGGCTTTAGTTTCTCCATCTTTTGAGGTTACAATGACCTCCTTTTTCTTTTTGGTTTCATTGATGCTTACTTCTCCTGATATTTCAGATATAACTGCTAATCCTTTTGGTTTTCTTGCTTCAAATAGCTCTTCAACCCTTGGTAAACCTTGAGTGATATCAGCTCCTGCAACTCCCCCAGTATGGAAAGTACGCATTGTAAGCTGGGTACCAGGTTCTCCTATGGATTGAGCAGCTATGGTTCCTACTGCTTCTCCTACATTTACTGGATTTCCTGTAGCTAGATTTCTACCATAACATTTAGCACAAACTCCATGACGAGCTTTACATACTAATACAGATCTAACCTTTACTTCTTTTATACCTGCTT
>JAAYFV010000149.1 GCA_012728075.1 Tissierellia bacterium | reverse complement strand
GGTTAGGAGGGAATGGAGAAGCCACCTTAAGGCAAATAAATGAAGAGTATGATTTAGGACTTGATATTGTGACTTATGATGGTGTATCTATAGAAGAAGAGTTGATGATTGGGAGAATAGATGCATTATGGCAAGGAGAAATAAAGACTAAAACAGTAATTGAAGAAAATGATTTAGCTATTAGGCAGTTAAATGAAAAATTAACCTATGAAATAAATGCATATCCATTTAGGAAAGATGAAGAAGGAGAAAAATTAGCAAAAGAGGTTACAGAAGCTATAAAATCTATGAGAGAAGATGGAACATTAAAGAAACTATCAGAAAAATGGTTTAATATTGATACTACGCAACCAGAAGAATAGGTGATTTTAGTGAATTTTGATTTTGGATTTATGATTAGGGTAATACCTATTATGTTAAAATATAGCACTATTACTTTAAGGCTATCCTTTTTTGCCATATTAATAGGTGTTATGATAGCATTTTTTATCGCTATGATTGTACATGCAAAAGTGCCAGTGCTAAATAAATTTTTTAAATTGTATATATCTTTTTTTCGAGGGACACCATTAATGGCACAATTATTTTGCTTTAATTTTGGAGTATTACCTTTATCTAATAGATTAGCTTTACGTGTTTCATCTTTTGAAGCTGCATTGATAATATTAAGTTTATGTAGTGCTGCATATATGGCAGAATCATTAAGAGCAGCTATTTCTTCCATACACATAGGGCAGATGGAAGCAGCTCAATCCATAGGAATGACATATATGCAAGCAATGTTTCGTATTATAATACCTCAGGCTATAAGAGTGGCAATACCAACCTTATTTGGGACTTTTATAAACATAGTAAAGGATACTTCTCTTGTTTTTGCAATAGGAGTCAAGGAAATGATGGCGGTAGCTCAATTGGAAGGAGCTTCAGGATATCGATATTTAGAAGCCTATGTATGTGTACTATTGGTATATTGGGCATTAACATCGGTATTGGGATTTATTCAAAAGAAGATTGAAATAAAATTGGGAAAATCAGTAGGTGAAACAGTATGATAAGACTGCAAAATATTTGTAAAAGCTTTGGAGATTTACAGGTATTAAAGGGTATCAATTTAGATATTGAAGAAGGAGAAGTCGTCTCCATAATAGGGCCTTCTGGTACTGGTAAATCAACATTATTGCGTTGCATAAATTGTTTAGAGATAGCAGATGAAGGTAAAATACAAATAGGAGATTATTCTGTTGATGTAACTAAAATAACAAAGCAGGATGAATTATGGTTAAGACGAAATACTGGTATGGTGTTTCAAAAATTTTACTTATTTAATAACAAAACTGCATTGCAAAATATTACTGAAGGTTTAAGAGTGGTTAAAAAAATGAATAAGATAGAAGCAGAAAATAAAGCTTTGGAAATATTAGAGCAGATGGATTTATTAGATAAAAAGGATAGCTATCCCTCTAATTTATCCGGTGGGCAACAACAAAGGATTGCAATTGGTAGGGCATTAGCTCTTGAACCCAAAATACTTTTATTAGATGAGCCTACTTCTGCATTAGATCCAGAACTAGTAAATGAAGTATTATCTATAATAAAAAAATTAGCTAAACAAAATAAGACCATGTTAATAGTAACACACGAAATCAACTTTGCAAGAAATGTATCTGATAGAATTTGTTTTATGGATAATGGAATGATATTAGAACAAGGACCAGCTAAAGAAGTAGTTGATAATCCTAAAAATGAGAGAACAAAACAGTTTTTAAATGTAATAAAAACTCGAGGATAATGAATAAGTATAAAAAACGGTGCCTGGCACCGTTTTTTATACTTATAGCTCGATTTAAATCTGGTTTATTTTTATTAATTTATATTGTACAATATAAGTAAAGAAAATATTATAAAGGAGGTGGTGGTGGTGAAAAAATTTTTATTTGTAGTAGCAATTATTATGATGTTCTCATTTGCTGATATTAGGAAAGAGGATGCATTAATAGCTGGGGAAGATGATTCTATTGAATGGTATAGCTATGAATTAGGAGATACATTATTATGATATATCTATACTATAAATTTTTTTGCAATTAATTATAAACGTATTTTTTAAATCATGGTATTCTAACATTTCAGCAAAATAAATGGCTTTTTTTAATGAATCCTTATATTTATCACATCCAATAAGGTATTCAGCAATGCCCTTTCTATAATATAAAAGATTTAAGCCATTATAATTTCTGTTTCTAATACAATATTTTATACCTAAATTAGAATATTTTAAAGCTTTTTCATGCATATCAAGTCTATGATAAGTATAGGCTAGGTTATAACATATTTTAGGATAGATATTGTCATTAGGTTCTACTGATTTCATACAAAATTCCATAAATTTCAAACTTTCTTCTGTGGATTTTAACTTATTGATCAAAAGAGCTATGTTCATTAATATTCTCAGTTCCGTGGAATTGTACACAAATGCCGAATAATTATCCAATGTAAAGTAAGGGGTAGTTATTTTCATGGCAGCTATTAGTTTATTAAGGGCTTTATCAGGTTTATTGTATTTTTTATTTAATAATATGGCTTCTATCAACAATATAAGTTGATTAATTTGATTGATAAAATATGGATGTAGGATATCTTCAAGCAATACTTTTAAGGCTTCTAGTTCTACAGATAAGGTTTTAAACTCACCCCCATCTATTTTAGACTCTAATCTATTACTTATTTCTTCAAAAGCACAATAGTTATGTATTCTATGATTTAGGAGAAGTTTGTTTAAATCCTTTTTTAGTACAGGAGCTAACAAGTCTAGAGTTTCTTGTAAAGGCAATACTTTACCGTTTTCAATTTTTCTTATAGTATCTACGTGTATACTAGCAAGATAACTAAGATCATCTTGAGTAAGCCCTAAACTATTTCTAATACGACGTATTTCTGACCCAAAGCTTTTTAGATCATAATACAAAGGACTCAACTCCTTAATTATAATATTTGTTTATATGTGGGCTTAAATTATCAGAATATTTTGTCTATAGTTATATTATACAACTAGACAAGCAATAAGTAAATAATACATAATAGGTAAGGAGGTGCAATTTAAAAACCGTTACTAAGGGGTAGAGAGGAGGGAATAAAATGAAGAGAATTTTAAGTTTAGCTATGGCTTTAGTATTAACTGTATTGATAGCTATTCCTGTTATTGCAGAAGAAACAAGAGATATGGAGAGTGTTCCAGGGGAATTGATTGTTTCACTTCAGGAGGATATAGATGGAGTTTTAGATACTAGGTTTTTAGATATTTATGAGGATGATTTTGTCATAAAAAAATCTCTTATAGAAACATTAGAAGATGAGGAAATTCAAATTGATGGTTTGTGCAAAGATTTCAAGGAAACTGTAATTGAAAATATGGGATATGTCTATTTAGTTGAATATTCAACAAGCAAATATGATACACAAGAGAAAGCAATAGAAGCCTTAGAACAAAAAATGGAAGCAAGAGGATTGAAAATAAATCAAATTGAACCAAATTATATAGTATATGCATTAGAAGAAGTAGTAGAGGATAATATAACTATTCAAATGCATAATAATCAAGTGTGGAACTATGAAATGATTAAAGCACCACAAGCATGGAATATTACTCCAGGTAGTACAAGCGTAAAAATAGCAATAATAGATACTGGAATTGATTATAACCATCAATCTTTAAAAAATTATGTTAGTACAAGTCTAGGAAGAAATTTTGCAACTTCTAATAGTTCGGATTTTATGGATAGAAATGGTCATGGCACTCATGTGGCGGGGACAGTTGCTAGCTATGGTGTGGTTTCGGGCGTTATGAGACAAGGTACCTTAATACCAGTAAAAGTATTAGGCGATAATGGTAGTGGTTCAGTCTATAATATTATTGAAGGGGTATTGCATGCAGCCAATGTAGGTGCAGATGTAATCAACATGTCCTTAGGCGGTGGAGGATATGTACAAGCATTTTATAATGCATGTCAAACAGCAATGTCAAAAGGAGTTATTATAGTAGCAGCTAGTGGTAATGAATATGCATCAAGTATTAGTTATCCTGCAGCATATAATGGGGTAATAGCAGTAGGAGCTGTTAACTCAAATAGAACAAGGGCAAGTTTTTCTAACTATGGAACGGGACTTGATTTGATGGCACCTGGTGTAAATATATATAGTACAATTCCCAATAATAGATATCAAACTATGTCAGGTACTTCTATGGCAAGTCCCCATGTAGCAGGAGTAGCGGGATTAATGAGATCAGCTAATAGAAATATATCTGTAAACAATGTAAGAAATATATTGAGAAATACAGCACAATATGCAGGTAATAGCTATTATTATGGGTATGGAATAGTAAATGCTTATGAAGCAGTTAGGGCAGCTGCAGGTTTATAATATAATAGTATAAATGAGTATAAAAACGGTGCCTCGGCACCGTTTTTTATACCTATATTTATGTCAAAATAACAACAAACTTCTAATAGCTTAACCTATTTACATATGTTATAATGGATATGACTAAAATTTGTTAATGGAGGGTGAAGTATGGAAAAAGCTATGATCAGGGTTAGGATGAGTGCTAGTGATGCTCATTATGGTGGGGGATTGGTAGATGGAGCTAAGATGCTACAATTATTTGGAGATGTGGCTACAGAGTTACTCATAAGACACGATGGAGATGAAGGGTTATTTGTAGCTTATAACGATGTAGAATTCTTAGCTCCTGTTTATGCAGGAGAGTTTATAGAAGCAGTAGGAGAGATAACAAAAGTAGGTAATACCTCTAGAAAGATGAAATTTGAAGCAAGAAAGGTTATAGTACCAAGACCAGATATTAATGAATCAGCTTGTGATGTATTGGACGAGCCTGTGGTAGTGTGTAGAGCTGAAGGGACCTGTGTTGTTCCAAAGGACAAGATGAGAAAATAGGAGGGATTTCATGGAAAAGTTAATTATAACTGCAGCCATATGTGGAGCTGAGGTTACAAAGGAGAACAATCCAAATATACCCTATACAGTAGAGGAAATAGGAAGGGAAGCTGAATCCGCCTATAAGGCAGGAGCAAGTATTATACATCTTCATGTAAGGGAAGACGATGGAACTCCAACTCAAGATAAGGAAAGATTTAGAGTTTGTATTGAAGAGATAAAGAAAAGATGTCCTGATGTAATCATCCAGCCTTCAACAGGAGGGGCAGTAGGCATGTCCGATGAGGAGAGATTGCAGCCAGTAGAACTTTTTCCTGAAATGGCAACTTTGGACTGTGGAACCCTAAATTTTGGGGGAGACGAAATATTTGTCAACACGGAAAACACTATAAAGAATTTTGGTAAGGTAATGATAGAAAAAGGAGTAAAACCAGAAATAGAGGTATTTGATAAGGGAATGATAGATTATGCTATTAGATTTGCCAAAGAAGGCTATATACTAGAGCCTATGCACTTTGATTTTGTCTTAGGAGTACAAATGGCAGCTACAGCAAGGGACTTAGCATTTATGGTAGATAGTATACCTGCTGGTTCTACATGGACTGTAGCAGGAGTAGGAAGATATGAGATGCCTATGGCAGCTATGGGGATTGCCATGGGAGGCCATGTTCGAGTTGGATTTGAGGACAACGTTTATCTATCTAAAGGAGTTTTAGCTAAATCTAACGGGGAACTAGTAGAAAAAGTGGTGCGAATAGCTAAGGAGCTAGGTAGAGAAATAGCAACTCCTGACGAAGCAAGAAAAATATTAGGGCTTAAAAAGAGATAAAACCTATAGTGTAAAAGGATCAAGGGAAAGGAAGTTTCTAAACTAACCTTTCTCTTGATTTTTTTATACAAATTTTCGACATTTAGAAGGATTTTAAGACTTTATGTAGAATAATTTTACTAAGGAGGAGATTCCTATGCTCATTAATGGCTTAAAAAGCTTGATTGTTAGATGCCGATTTTGTGGTAGAATTAGGGAATATGATATGAATCTATTTGAAGTTATGAAAAATAGTTCTACTGAATATAAATGTAAATGTGGAGAAACCAACATACGGATTAACAGAGGGAAAAACAAGAATATAAGAATCCAAATAGGCTGTTTTCCTTGTGGTGATAAACATATATACAATATAAAGCTTAAAGAAGCACTAAAGGAAAAGAATATAATATACTGTTATCAAGGTTCTGAAATATGTTTTATAGGAGACAAGAATTTAGCTAATCAATTGTTGTTGGAAAAACAGATGAATCTACGGGAATATGATAAATATACTTATGAGGAAGATTATTTCAGCAATTTTAAGGTATTAGCTAAGGCCTTGGAACAGCTATATTTTTTAAACAAGCATCATAAGATTGATTGTAACTGTGGTAATTCAAAGATAGAAATAGAACTTTTTTCAGATCGAATCGAGCTAAAATGCCTCAACTGTCATAGTGTAAATATTATATTTACAGAAACCGATGAGGACTTGAGTATTCTACTAAGAAAGGATAAAATAGAATTGAAAGAGCACAATATTACCTGTATCGATTCCATAAAGGAAAAGAATAGAAATATTAAGAAATAAAATGGGTAATATATAGCTAAGTATTGTACTAAATTCAATAAAGGGAGGCATATATATGTTAGTTACTGGTAGAGAAATATTACAAGATGCTCACAAGAATAACTATGCAGTAGGAGCATTTAACGTGAACAATATGGAAATAGTTCAAGCTATAATAGAGGCAGCAGAGGAAACTAATTCACCTGTTATCCTTCAAGCTAGCCAAGGAGGTTTAAAGTATGCAGGTGTTGAATATATAGCAGGATTAGGGAAAATAGCAGCCTACAATGCCAAAGTTCCAGTAGCTCTTCACTTAGATCATGGTACAGATTTTGATCAAGTGATGCTATGTATTAGACATGGTTTTACTTCTGTAATGATAGATGGATCTAGATTTGAATTAGATGAAAATATTGCAATAACTAAAAAGGTAATCGAAGTGGCTCATGCTGTTGGAGTATCTGTAGAAGCTGAATTAGGGAAAATTGGCGGAACAGAAGACCATATTACAGTAGATGAAAGAGATGTAACCTTTACTGATCCAGAAGAGGCTAAAAGATTTGTAGAAGAAACTAATGTAGATTATCTAGCTATAGCAGTAGGAACAGCCCATGGATTATATAAAGGGGAACCTAAGCTAGATTTTGATAGGATAAAAACCATTAAGGAAATAACAGGTATTCCATTGGTATTACATGGTTCCAGTGGAGTTCCAGAGGAAAGTATTAAGAAGGCAGTATCCCTTGGTATAAATAAAATAAATATCGATACTGATTTAAGGGTAGCCTTTGCTGCTGCTATTAAGGACTTCTTAAAGGAAAATCCAGACAATATTGATCCTAGAAAGATTCTAGGACCAGCTAAATATGCTATGAAAGAAGCTGTAATGGAGAAGATGCATTTGTTCGGTTCTGTAGGAAGAGCATAATGAAATTAAAGGCGACCAATTTGAGGTCGCCTATATTATATAGTATAAAGGAGGAGAGAATTTGAAATTATTTATTGATACAGCAAATGTTGAGGAGATAAGAGAGATAAATCAATGGGGAGTTATATGTGGGGTAACTACGAATCCATCATTAATAGCAAAAGAAGGCAGGGATTTTAAACAGGTAATAGAGGAGATATCAAATATAGTAGACGGGCCTATTAGTGCAGAGGTTATATCTTTAGAATGGGAGGAAATGGTGAAAGAAGCTAGGGAATTAGCTAAAATCCATCCTAATATAGTCATAAAAATTCCCATGACTAAAGATGGTTTAAAAGCAGTTAGTATGCTGTCAAAAGAAGGTATAAAAACCAATGTAACTTTAGTATTTTCACCTAATCAGGCTTTATTAGCTGCAAAATCAGGAGCAAATTATGTAAGTCCTTTTGTGGGGAGACTAGACGATATAGGCAATGAAGGCATATATATCATAAAAGATATAGTGGAGATATTTAATATCCATGACATAAATACCGAGATAATAGCTGCTAGCATAAGACATCCAGTTCATGTAATTCAAGCAGCAAAAGCTGGCTCTCACATAGCCACTATACCTTATAAGGTATTTCTTCAAATGTTAAGCCATCCATTAACAGATATAGGAATTGAGAAGTTCTTAAAGGATTGGGAAGGAGTAAATAAGCAATAATATATAAAATAACTATAAAGACCTGGAATAGAATTTTTATCTCCAGGTCTTTGTTATTTTGGACATCATAGATTATTAAACAGATAAATTCATAAACTATATTGTGAAACAATATACTTTTAGTTTATAATATAATATACAGGATAAACTCAATAATAAGTATGTAATAATTCAATATAAAGGAGAGATAATATGGATAGGGATTTAGCTTTATCTTTAGTAAGGGTTACAGAAATTGCTGCATTAGCTTCTGGCAGATATATGGGTAGAGGAGATGAAAAAGGCGCAGATCAAGCTGCAGTAGATGGTATGAGAGCTGCCTTTAGTTTAGTAAACACTAAGGGCAAGGTGGTCATAGGAGAAGGAGAATTAGATGAAGCTCCTATGCTATATATTGGTGAGGAAATAGGAAAGGGTATGGATATAGAGGCAGATATTGCAGTTGATCCAGTAGAGGGTACTACACTAGTAGCTAAAGGTCTTCCCAATGCTATTTCCGTTATAGCTATGGCACCAAAAGGATGTCTTCTAAATGCCCCTGATACTTATATGAAAAAAATAGCAGTAGGTCCAAAAGCAGCAGGTAAAATAGAAATAGATGCAACCATTGAGGAAAATCTAAACAATGTAGCTAAGGCTTTGAATAAAAATATATCTGATTTAACAGTTATAATACAGGATAGAGAGAGACATAAAGAGATTATAGAAGAAGTTAGAAGGGTAGGAGCTAGAATCAAATTGTTTAGCGAAGGGGATGTGGCTGCAGCTATAGCCACCGCTTTTGAAGATACAGGAGTAGATATATTAATGGGTATAGGGGGAGCACCAGAAGGGGTTATTGCAGCTGCAGCACTAAAGTGTATGGGAGGAGATTTCCAAGGGAAATTATATCCTATGAGCGAAAAAGAAAGGGTAAGATGTGCTAATATGGGTTGGACAGAAGACAAATTAGATAAACTACTTACCATGGACGATTTAGCTAAAGGCAATGATATATTCTTTGCAGCCACAGGTATATCCGATGGGGATCTTCTAAAGGGCGTAGTATATTATGGAGATAATCTAGCTAAAACCCATTCAGTAGTTATGAGGTCTAAAACAGGTACCATAAGATTTGTGGAAGCTAGACATAAACTTGATAAAAACGACATATTAAAAGAACTATTAAGAAAGCATAATTAAATGTGTTATACTATTTGACATATAAATCTCCAATAGAATATACTATATAAATAAATATCATATTCTATGGAGGGATTTATATGGATAGAAACTTAGCATTAAACTTGGTTCGAGTAACAGAAGCTGCAGCATTACAATCAGCTCGCTATCTTGGACGTGGTGACAAAAATATGGCAGATGAAGCAGCTGTAAATGGTATGAGGAGGATGTTTGACACTTTAGCTATCGATGGGGTGGTAGTTATAGGTGAGGGTGAAATGGATCATGCACCTATGCTTTATATTGGGGAACAAATTGGTAAAGCTACAGAGGATTCTATAAAGGTTGATATTGCGGTAGATCCTCTAGATGGAACCAATGCTGTGGCTAAGGGGCTTTCCAATGCTATATCCGTTGTAGCAGTAGCTCCTAGAGGCTGTTTTTTACATGCACCAGATATGTATATGAATAAAATAGCTGTAGGGCCAAAGGCTAAGGGTAGAGTAAATTTAGATGCACCTATAGAGGATAATCTGTATAATCTTTCCAAGGCACTAAACAAACCTATAAGGGATATTACTGTAACCATGTTGGATAGGCCAAGACATGAAGAATTGATTTATAAGGTGAGAAAGGTTGGAGCTAGGATTAAATTGTTCCAAGATGGAGATGTGGCGGCAGCTATGGCTACTTGCTTTGAGGATTCAGGAGTAGATATGTTAGTAGGGATAGGGGGGGCACCAGAAGGAGTATTGGCAGCAGCAGCTTTAAAATGTATGGGAGGAGAATTTCAAGGAAGATTATATCCCATGAACTCTGAAGAAAGAATTAGATGTTCAGATATGGGACTTGATGATATAAACAAGATATTGACTATGGAAGATATGGCTAAAGGAAATGAAATTATATTTGCTGCTACAGGTATTTCTAATGGGGAACTTTTAAAAGGTGTAGTATATTATGAAAACAATAGGGCAAAAACTAATTCCGTTGTAATGAGAGCAGAAACAGGTACTATTAGATTTATAGAAGCTATACATAGATTGGATAAAAAACCTGAGTATGCGAAATAATAGAGTTTGACTATTGAATATTATAATGATATTATTAATTTGAAAACACTTGTCCACCTAAACATATCTTAAAAAACCATTCCGAGGATAAGGTTATACAGATACGTGTGACAAATATTTAAACATTGTGGAGGTGAAATTTTGGATCCGAGTATTTTAGAAGATAAAAAACTAACTGATCTAAGGGTTATTGCTAAAACCATGGGAATAAAATCCATTACAAAATATAGAAAAAATGAATTAATAGATTTGATTTTACAGGAAGCCAAAAAAGAGGAAGAAGTGAAACCAAAACATGATGAACAACAGGGGAATACAATAGATATAGATATTGAAGATATAGACATGGAAGAGTTACCTGATAAGGTAAGTGAGGAAATCGAGCAGATGGACAATATAAATGGAGCTGAAGGTATCTTAGAAGTCCATCAAGACGGTTACGGTTTTTTAAGATGTGACAACTATTTATCTGGAGATAATGATATATATGTATCTCCTTCTCAGATACGTAGATTTAGGCTAAGGACAGGAGATAAAGTATTTGGTATAACCAGGGAGCCTAAATCTGGGGAGAAGTACAAAGCTCTTCTCTATGTAAAAAAGGTCAACGATCTTGACCCGGAAACTTCTATAAATAGGCCAGATTTTGATAGCTTAACACCTATATATCCTCGAGAGAGAATCACACTGGAGACAGCTCCAAATAATCTTTCAACTAGAATTATTGACTTGGTTGCACCCATTGGCAAAGGTCAAAGAGGTATGATAGTATCCCCGCCAAAAGCTGGTAAAACTACTCTCCTAAAAAACATTGCCAATGCCATATCTGAGAATCATCCGGAAATTGAGATTATAGTGCTTTTGATAGATGAAAGACCAGAAGAGGTAACAGATATGAAAAGATCTGTTAAAGGTGATGTGGTTTATTCTACATTTGATGAACTTCCCAATCATCATACCAAAGTAGCTGAGATAGTACTAGAAAGAGCTAAGAGGTTAGTAGAGCATGGGAAAGATGTAGTAGTACTATTGGATAGTATTACTCGTTTAGCTAGAGCCTATAATCTGACCATTCCTGCAACAGGTAGAACCTTATCTGGTGGATTGGATCCAGGTGCACTACATAGACCTAAAAGATTTTTCGGTGCAGCAAGAAATTTAGAAGAAGGGGGAAGTCTTACCATTCTAGCTACAGCTCTAGTAGAGACAGGTAGTAGAATGGATGATGTTATATTTGAGGAATTTAAAGGTACAGGGAATATGGAAATCCACTTAGACAGAAAACTATCAGAAAAAAGGATATTCCCAGCCATAGATATAAACAAGTCGGGAACTAGAAGAGAAGAACTACTCCTTACTCAAAAAGAATTAGAAACTATTTGGGCTATAAGAAAAGCACTAAGTAATGCCCCTACTCAAGAGGTAACAGAAACCCTAATAGAAAATTTGATGCTAACTAAAAACAACCAAATATTCATAGAAGATATGAGAAATAAAATTTGGATTTAGTTGAAAAAAATTTTGCTTTGTGCTATAATAAATTGGTCAAATTGTGTATATATAGTATTTTTATATACTTGCAACAAAGAGAGGTGAAAGCAATGAAAAAGGGAATTCATCCAGAATATTATGAAGCTACAGTACGTTGTGCATGTGGAAATACATTTAAAACTGGTTCAACAAAAGAAGAGTTAAGAGTAGAAATTTGTTCTGAATGTCATCCATTTTTTACTGGACGTCAGAAGTTTACTGAACGTGGTGGTCGTGTAGAAAAATTCAAGAAGAAATATGGTTTGGATTAATTTCTTCAAAAAATATTAGGTTAGTTGCCAAAGAAGCATCTAACCTTTATTTTTATATATTATAGTAGATAGGACAATGGGACGATTCTCATTGTTCCAAATTGTTCCATCCATAAGGGGGTAAAAGTATGAAGATAAAAGATGTAAATAGAGTCCCCAAACATATAACTACCATAGGTGGTCAGGCTTTAATTGAAGGGATATTGATGCGTGGGCCAGAGGACGTGGCTATTGCAGTAAGAAAAGGGAAGGATGAAATAGTCCTTAAAAAGGAGAAACTAAATACCCTAGGAATGAAATATAAATTTTTTCGATTACCTTTTATAAGGGGAATAGTAGGATTAATTGAGTCTATGATATTTGGAATCCAGGCTCTGATGTATTCTGCCGAAATTTTTGATGAATCTTTTGAAGAGGAAGAAGAAAAGGAAGGTTTTTTAGATAGAGTCTTTAAGGATAAGAGGGAAGATGTGGAGATAGCTCTTACTTTATTAATTTCTTTAGTTTTAACTATAGTACTTTTTATATTGATACCTAGCTTAATTACCAATGTATTTAAAAACAGCATCCAATCTCCATTTCTTATGAATCTAGTAGAAGGATTGATACGTATAGGGATATTTCTCATATATGTAGTAAGTATATCTAAAATGGAAGATGTAGGTAGGGTATTTGAATACCATGGAGCTGAACATAAGACCATCCATTGTTATGAAAATGGAGAAGAGCTAACAGTAGAAAATGTAAAAAAATATCCTACCCTTCATCCTAGATGTGGCACTAGTTTTTTGTTTATGGTAATGATAGTTAGTATATTTGTACTTTCATTTTTTGGATGGCCTAATCCTTTAAAGAGGGTTTTAATTAGAATACTTATGTTACCTGAAGTTGCAGGTATTTCCTATGAAATAAATAGGCTAATTGGAAAAAGTAATTCTAAATTAGCTTATTATATATCCTACCCTGGCCTTATATTACAAAAGATAGCTACCACTAAGGAGCCTGATGAAGGGCAAATTGAAGTGGCCATTGAAGCATTAAAGGCAGTGCTTACGGAGAACAGGGAAGATGATTTATGGACATAAATAGCCTATTGAAAAAAGGTGTGGAGATAATAGGGGAAAGAAAATATGGGAATCCTCAATTAGAAGCTACATTAGTTCTTAGCAAGCTCCTTGGAGTTGATAAAGTATATATATACACCCATGGTAAGGAGAAAGTTAGCCCATCTGTTAAGGAGAAATTTATAAAATTGATGGAAAAAAGGGCTACAGGATATCCAATACAGTATATATTGAAAGAAAAAGAGTTTATGGGTCTTGATTTTTATATAGAAGAGGGAGTTTTAGTCCCAAGACCTGATACGGAAATCTTAGTAGAATACATCCTTAACTATATTGATGAGAAATATAAAAATGAGCCTATAAACTTCCTAGATCTAGGCTTTGGTAGTGGTGCAATAGCTTTATCTATAGCCTACTATCGTAGGAATGTAAATGTATACGGTGTGGATATAGGGGATATTCCCTTAAAGGTAGGTTATATAAACAAGGATAGATTCAAATTAGATAATGTAAAATTATATAAGGGAGATCTTTTCCAAGGGATAGAAGGATTAGGACTAGAAGGTAAGTTTCATATAATAGCTTCTAATCCCCCTTATATCCCTATAGAAGATATTGAAATGTTACAAACGGAGGTAAAATACGAGCCCTTAGATGCATTGGCTGGTGGAGAAGATGGATTGGATTACTATAGAAATATTATTCCAAAGGCCAAGGATTATTTATGTCCCCAAGGATTGTTGATATTTGAAATAGGTTATGATCAAGGTAAAAGGATAAAAAACATATTGATAGAAGAAGGATATAAAAATATCCAAATATTAAAAGATCTCCAGGGATTAGATAGAGTAATCCTAGGTATTATGGAGTAGAGGAGGTTTTTATGAAATTATTATTTAAAATGTTTAATACCTTCTTTAAGATAGGTGCATTTACTATTGGCGGTGGGTATGCCATGTTACCTCTTATACAAGATGAAGTAGTGGAGAAAAACAAGTGGCTAACACCAGAAGAATTTATGGATATATTAGCAATAGCAGAGGTTACCCCTGGACCAGTGGCAGTTAATACTAGCACCTATGTTGGGTATAAAATGGCAGGGATAAAAGGAGCTTTGATTTGTACCTTAGGTACTGTACTTCCTTCCTTTACTATTATACTTTTGATTGTAAAGTTCTTCTGGCAATATAGGGAAAATCCTACAATAGACAAGGTGTTTCTAGGTATAAGACCAGCAGTAGCTGCATTGATATTTTCAGCAGTATATAAATTAGGGAGAAATATGCAGCTAAACATACAGAAGATAATAGGAGCAGCTCTTACGGTTTTCGCCATAATAATATTGGATATAAGTCCTATAATTATCATACTTATAGCTGCCTTTGGTTCCATTGGATATTTTAAGCATAAGGAGAAGGGCATATGAATATATTAAAACTATTTTTATCATTTTTAAAAATTGGTGCTTTTAGTTTTGGTGGAGGCTATGCTATGTTACCCTTAATAAGAAAGGAGATAATAGAGGTCCATGGATGGCTTACGGTAAAGGAATTTATAGATATACTAGCTGTAGTGGAGATGACTCCAGGACCAGTAGCTATTAATTCTGCCACTTTCTTAGGATACAAGGTAGCAGGCATATGGGGATCTATAGCTGCCACAGTAGGTGTGATATTGCCTTCTATTGTCATAATCCTTATAATAGCTCATTTCTTATCTAAGTTTAGAGAATCTCCTTATGTAGATTATGCTTTTAGAGGGATAAGACCAGTAGTATTAGGTTTAGTTACATCAGCTGCTTTAACTGTAGCTAAAGATGCTATAATTGATATTAAAAGCTTAATTATAGGTGGGGTATTGTTTTATTTTGTCTCTTTTAAAGATATGCATCCTATTGCTGCAATAATACTTGCTGGTATTGCTGGAGCAATAATTTATTAAATATTTCTTTACAAAAGGCACAAACTATGCTATCCTTCTTTTGGTGAATTGGATTTTTATATTGGAATCATGGTATAATATATAATAAGTAATTATTCATAAAATTTAAAGGTTAAAAAAAGATATTTGAAGTAAAACGGGGAAAGGAGGTAAATAATGATAGAGAAACTATCCTTTATAGAAAATAAATACAAAGAATTGAGCCAAAAGATAATAGATCCAGAAATTATAAATCAAACAGATGAATGGCAAAAATTAGTAAAAGAACATGCAGAAATCGAACCTATAGTATTTAAGTATAGGGAGTATACCAAGGCTCAGAAGATTCTTGAAGAAGATAGAGAAATGATGAAGGGAAAAATAGACGATGAGATGAGAGAACTGTTGAAAGATGAAATAGTTGAATTAGAAGAGGCTATAGCTAAGTTAGAAGAAGAACTTAAGATACTTCTTATCCCTAAGGACCCTAATGATGAAAAAAATGTTATAGTTGAGATAAGAGCTGGTGCTGGCGGAGATGAAGCAGGATTATTTGCAGGAGATCTATTTAGAATGTATACCATGTATGCAGAAAGACAAGGTTGGAAAATCGAGCTTATGAGCACCAATGAACAAGGTGTAGGCGGCTTTAAAGAGGTTATATTTATGATTAAAGGTAAAGGTGCCTATAGTAGACTAAAATATGAGTCAGGAGTCCATAGGGTTCAAAGAGTACCTACGACTGAATCCAGTGGTAGAATTCATACTTCTACAGCCACAGTCGCAGTATTGCCTGAAGCTGAAGATATAGATATAGAAATAAATCCAAATGATATAAGGATAGATGTGTTCCGTTCCTCAGGAAATGGAGGTCAAAGTGTAAATACTACTGACTCTGCTGTAAGGATAACCCATATACCTACAGGGATGGTAGTATCTTGCCAAGATGAAAAATCCCAACATAAAAATAGGGATAAAGCTATGAAAATATTAAAGACTAGATTGTATGATAAATTATTAAGTGAACAACATGATGAAATAGCTGAAGAAAGAAGATCCCAGGTAGGTACAGGAGATAGATCTGAAAGGATTAGAACCTATAATTTTCCTCAAGGAAGGGTTACAGATCATAGGATAAATAAAACTGTCCATCAACTGGAAAAGTTTTTAGATGGAGATATGGATGAAATAATAGATGCTTTGATAACAACAGATCAGGCGGAAAAATTAAAATTAGTAGGTTAATGTAAAGCTAAGACAAGGTTTAAACCTTGTCTTTTTTATATCACAAAAAGATGTTCTTATCCTTTCACCCTAAGAATAACTATATATTAGAAAGGGTGAAGATGTGAAGGATATATGGATTATTACATTATATGGATTTATGGTAGGTATATTAGGTACAGGAATAGGTGGAACATTGTCTTTATTTATCAAAAATACTCATAAGATATTAAGCTTTTTATTGGGATTAACTGGGGGATTTATGTTATTTATAGTTACTTTTCATTTATTACCTGAAGCTTTTATGCTAGGAGGACTATATTTTAGTATATTAGGGATAGCATTGGGAATAGCCCTTATAATATTTATTGAAATGAACATAGATAGCGTATTGAAAAACCCCAATATGAAATCCAGTTTACTACTAGGTATAAGTATAGCAGTTCACAATTTCCCTGAAGGATTGGCATTAGGTTCTAGTTTTTTAACCATGTCGGATTTAGGTCCTATGCTTTCCCTGGCTATGCTATTACATAACATTCCTGAAGGATTGTCTTTGGCTATCCCTCTGAAGGTGAATAAAATTTCTCCTGGAAGGATTATATTATATTCAATACTTACAGGAGTTCCCACGGGGATAGGAAGCTTTATAGGAGGATCTATGGGTATGATATCCAATATACTCATCTCCCTTTGTCTATCTTTTGCTGGAGGAACTATGCTATATATAATATGTGATGAAATAATTCCCAATGCCAAAACTCTCCATAAGGGGAGGGCTTCTTCTATAGGATTTGTTTTGGGGTTTGTAATTGGTATTATATTATATTTTTAGAACCTAAGCCTTACCTATAGCAAATAAGTATAATAGAATTCTCTTAAATTTTTCCATCTTTCCCAATAGTATAACGTTTAAAGAACAGGGAACCAATAAATTATATATGGTATAATCACTGTTTATAATATTTATTTTTCTAGTTTGAGATTAGTTTATATAAATATTTTTTTAATAATGGCTAAAATAATGTATAATAGTAAAGAGGAAATAATAGTAGATAAGAAGGGTAAAATATGGGAAAAATAAAAACGACTATAATTAAGGTAAGTAAACAAAATCCAGAAAAAAACTTGATAGCTAAAGGAGCAAATATAATCAAATCTGGCGGATTAGTAGCTTTTCCAACGGAAACGGTATATGGATTAGGAGCCGATGGATTAAACGAAGAAGCAGTTAAAAAGATATTTTTAGCTAAGGGGCGTCCTCAGGATAATCCCTTAATTCTTCATGTAGCAGATAAGGAGCAAGTATATCCTCTAGTAAAATCCATATCAAAGGAAGCTCAAAGGCTTATGGAGAGCTTTTGGCCAGGGCCATTGACTTTATTGTTTAAAAGAAGTAGCTTGGTTCCTAATTGTATAACTGCAGGATTGGATACAGTAGCCATAAGGATGCCTAATCATCCTATAGCTTTAGCTTTAATTCAAGCTAGTGATGTACCTATAGCAGCTCCTAGTGCTAATACCTCTGGGAAACCTAGTCCCACATTGGCGAGCCATGTAATAGAGGATTTAAATGGGAAAATCCATATGATAATAGATGGGGGAAAAACAGGCATAGGGGTGGAATCCACAGTCTTGGATTTATCTGGAGACAAACCATTAATACTAAGGCCTGGTGGTGTAACCTTAGAAGAATTGAGGGAACACCTTCCTTATGTAGAGGAAGATTTAAGCTTAATAAAAGATGATAAGGATATAGTGCCTAAATCTCCAGGGCAAAAATACAAACACTATGCACCAAAGGGTGAAATGTATTTATTTGTAGGTTCAGTAGATAATATGGTACAAGCAATAGAAGAATATGCTAATAGATATATTCATATGGGGAAAAAGGTTGGAATTATGGCTACAGAGGAAACTAAAGCTAAATACAAAGAAGGTATTATATTATCTTTAGGAAGTAGAGAAAACAAGGAAGAAATAGCTCAAAATCTTTTTAGTACCTTGAGGATGTTTGATGAAAAAGATGTAGATATAATTCTAGCAGAGGGAATAGATTTTAAAGATATAGGTATGGCTATTATGAATAGGATGAAAAAAGCTGCTGGAGGTAATATTATAAAAGTATAAGGAGAGAGGAAATTGAATATACTTTTTGTTTGTACTGGTAATACCTGTAGAAGCCCTATGGCTCAAGCTTTGTTAAAGGACATGGCTGAAAAAAAAGATTTAGATTTAGTAGTGAAATCTGCAGGAGTCTTTGCATTTGATGGTCAAAGGGTATCCAAAGAAGCATTACAGGTATTAAAAGAAGAAGGTATAGATATAAGCAATCATAGAGCTAATATGATCCACAGGGATTTGTTAGAAGAGTCTGATTTGATACTTACTATGGCTAAATCTCATAAGGAAACGCTGCTTTCAAAATACTCTTTTTTAAAGGGAAAAGTGTTTACCTTAAAGGAGTATGCCTATGGTGTAGAAGAAGATGTATTAGATCCCTTTGGTCAAGGAATAGATGTATATAGGCATACAAAAGAAGAGATTAAAAGGGCATTGGAAGAAATAATAGAAAAAGGAGGATTTCTTGATGAAAATAGGCATAGGTAGTGATCATGGTGGTTATGAACTAAAGGAATATATAAAGGAGTATCTAGAACAAGAGAATATCGAGTATATAGATTATGGCACCAATTCTTTAGATTCAGTAGATTATCCTGATTATGGACTTAAATTATCTAAAGGCGTAATATCAGGAGAAGTAGATAGAGGCATAGCCATATGTGGTACTGGAATAGGAATATCTATTACATGTAACAAAGTAGCAGGAATTAGATGTGCTTTATGTAGTGATACCTATTCAGCAAGAATGAGTAGGGAACACAATGATGCAAATGTTTTAGCATTAGGTGGAAGGGTTATAGGGAAAGACTTAGCTATTGAAATAGTATCTGCATGGTTAAAAGCAGAATTTCAAGGGGGAAGGCATGAAAGAAGAATAAATAAAATTTCTAATATAGAAGCTTAATTTATGATATAATCACACAGGACGTAAAAACAATGGAAATAGAATAGACTTTGGGTATATCCCATAGTTCTAATAGGAAAGGAGTCTTATACATGGGGAAAGTTATAGTTTTAGATCATCCACTAATCAAGCATAAACTTACATTTATTAGGGACAAGAATACAGGATCTAAGGAATTTAGAGAATTGGTGAAAGAAGTATCTATGCTTATGGCATATGAAGTTACTAGGGATTTGCCTTTAGAGGAGATAGAAGTAGAAACACCAATTACTACTACTAAAGCTCAAATTATCTCAGGAAAGAAATTGGGGTTAGTTCCCATATTAAGGGCAGGTTTAGGTATGGTAGATGGTATGTTAAACTTACTTCCTGCTGCTAAAGTTGGCCATGTAGGATTGTACAGGGATCCAGAGACTTTAAAACCAGTAGAGTACTATTGTAAATTACCTTACGATATTGAAGAAAGAGAACTAATAGTATTAGATCCAATGTTGGCTACAGGAGGTTCTGCAACTGCAGCTATAGATTTTTTAAAGAAAAAGGGTTCCAATTCCATAAAATTAGTTTGTTTAATTGCAGCACCAGAGGGAATAGATGCAGTACAAAAAGCCCATCCTGATGTGGATATATATGTAGCAAGCATAGATGAAAAATTAAATGAAGATGCTTATATAGTTCCTGGTTTAGGGGATGCAGGAGACAGGCTATTTGGAACTAAATAGATTAGGGCGACTTTATAGGTCGCTCTATTTTAATTAAAGTATTCATAATAATTGACTTATTTATTATTCTAATATAAAATTTTATAAGAATACTATAAAAGGAGCGAAATAGAATGGAGTATATTTTTATGCCATTTATCATATCACTAGCTTTATCATTATCTATGACTCCAGTAGTCAAAAAGATAGCAGTAAAACTTGGAGCCATGGATGTTCCAAAAGATGAGAGAAGAGTACATAAAAAGCCTATGCCTTTGATGGGGGGCTTAGCTATATATATATCAATTATTATCACTTCATTAATATTTCTTCCCATAGATAAAAGCCTTATCTCCATTCTTATAGGAGGAAGTATTATATGTATTTCAGGAATAATAGATGATATAAAGGATATAAGCCCTAGAATGAAACTTGTCTTTCAAATAGTAGCAGCTATTGTATTAATTATAGGAGATGTTAAAATAGATGCAATAACAAATCCATTTACTAAGACTACTAAGCTAATACAATTAGGCATCTTTTCCATACCCATAACCATATTTTGGGTAGTAGGAATTACCAATACATTAAATTTAATAGATGGATTAGATGGATTAGCTGCAGGGGTAGCTATGATAGCTAGTTTATCCTTTTTGTTTGTAGCTGGGAAGTTTAATTATGTACCGGTAATGATAATCTCTTCCATAATAGCTGGGTCATGTTTAGGGTTTTTACCTTATAATTTTAATCCAGCTAGTATATTTATGGGAGATACAGGGGCATTATTTTTAGGATTTATGTTGGCAAGCTTATCTATAGAAGGGGTTATGAAATCTGTAGCTACCATTGCAGTAGTAGTTCCAATTATAATTCTAGGAGTCCCTATATTTGACACTACCTTTGCCATATTTAGAAGATTATTAAATGGCAAATCCATAGCAGAAGCAGACAAAGGCCATCTCCATCATAGATTGTTACAAATGGGATATTCTCAAAAGAAAACTGTCCTAATATTGTATTTTATTAGTGCTATATTTGGATTATGTGCAGTGTTAATAGCTAAGATAAATAGCAAGAGAGCTGTTACCATATCCATAATAATATTTATCATAACCATATTACTAGCAGGAAAGATGGGACTTTATGGTTCTAAAAAGGAGGAAAAGGATGAATAACATAAAAATCTTGACTGTATTTGGGACAAGACCAGAAGGTATTAAGATGGCTCCCATTATAAAAACCATGGAAAAGAGGGAAGGAATTGAAAATATCATATGTATAACAGCTCAACACAGAGAAATGTTAGATCAAGTGTTAAATATATTTAATATAGAGCCAGATTATGATTTAAATATATTTAAACCAGGACAAACTTTAACGGAAATAACCAATAGAGCATTGGAAGGATTAGAAAAGGTAATAATAGAAACAAAACCTGATGTATTGCTAGTTCAAGGGGATACCACTACTGTATTTGCAGGAGCATTAGCAGCTTTTTATCAAAAAGTAAAAGTAGGACATGTGGAAGCAGGGCTTAGGTCAGGGAATCTATATTCACCTTATCCAGAAGAAGCCAATAGAAGACTTACAGGGGTTCTTACCAATTTTCATTTTGCTCCTACAGAAAATAATAGACAAAATCTACTAAGGGAAGGTTATCCTGATGATAGGATATTTATAACAGGAAATACCGTTATAGATGCTCTCAACTATGTAGTTAAAGAAAATTATGAGTTTAAATATTCGAGTTTAAATAATATAGATTATAAAAACAAAAGGGTAATACTTTTAACTTCCCATAGGAGGGAAAATATTGGAAAGCCTATGGAGAATATATTTTCTGCTGTAAGGGATATAGTCAACAAATATCCTGATGTGGAATTGGTATTTCCCATTCATTTAAATCCTAAGGTTAGAGATATAGCTTATAGGATATTTGATAATCAAGAAAGGGTACATATAATAGATCCTTTAGACTATGAACCTTTTACCAATTTAATGGCTAGATCTTATTTGGTGATTACAGATTCAGGTGGCCTTCAAGAAGAAGCTCCTAGTCTAGGGAAGCCAGTACTTGTAGTAAGAGAAGAAACAGAAAGACCCGAGGGAATAGAAGCAGGTACTGCAAAACTAGTAGGTACTCAATATGATAATATATATATGGAATTGGATATTTTATTATCAAATGAAGAAGAATACCATAAAATGGCCAACGCAGTAAATCCCTATGGAGATGGTAAAGCATCAGAGAGGATTGTTGATATAATCTTAAAACATGGAGGTTCTACAGTTTAGGAGGGATTCCATGGAATTTAATATTGAAGATGAAGCTTTGCTAGAATTTTTGTTAGACTCTATAGAAGATGGCATACTTATTGTTGATATGCATAATAAAGTATATACTAATACTGCCTTTCTAAGAATGTTGGGAATAGCCAAAGAAGAACTTAAGTCTAATTCCTTTCCCAATTTTATTAAGGATGAAAAATTAAGGGATTCCTTTATTCTAGATGAGAAGAAAAGAGAACAAGAATTTAAATTAAATGGAAACCATTTATTATTAAGACACATTCCTTATATAGAATATGAAAAAGTATTGAATCATATATTTACAATACGAGATATAACGGATATTAAGGATTCCCATAGCCAATTGATGCAAGAGAAAATGACTTTAGACATGATAGAGGATCTGCTGGAACATGCATATGAAGGATTTACATTAGTAGATGCTGAGGGAAAGATTGTTAAATGGAACTATGAAAAATTATTTGGTATAAGGGAAAAAGATGCTGTAGGTAAACCTGTGGAAGATGTTATAGAAAATACTCGATTGCATATAGTAGTTAAAACTGGTAGAAAAGAGATAAAAGATATTCAGAGAATACATGGACATGATATGATAGCCAATAGAATTCCAATTATTCGTAATGGACGAATAATTGGAGCTGTTGGAGCTGTATTATTTAAAGATGCCAGCGATATTAGGGAGATGGCAAAGGAATTAATTAAACTGGAGAATAAGGTTAAAGAATACAAGGGAGAATTGGAAAGGCTTCAGGATAAAAAGTATTCCTTTGATAGCATAATAACACAAGACCCTAAGATGGAATATTTAAAAAAGCTAGCTAGAAAAGCTGCTGAATCTAATTCTACCGTATTGATATTGGGAGAATCAGGGACAGGAAAAGAGATGTTTGCTCAGGCTATACACAAGGCAAGCTATAGAAGAGCTGAATCTTTTATGGCTATAAATTGTGCAGCTATACCTAAGGAACTACTAGAATCGGAATTATTTGGATATGAGGGAGGAGCTTTTACTGGTGCTAAAAAAAGTGGGAAACCGGGGAAATTTGAATTGGCTAATGGAGGTACCATATTCTTAGATGAAATAGGCAATATGCCATTGGAAATGCAAGCTAAACTATTGCGGGTATTGGAAGAAAAGGAGTTTGAACGGGTAGGGGGTACTGAAAAAATCCTTTTAGATGTTAGAATAATAGCTGCCACCAATGAAGATATTGAAGAAGCTGTAAAAATTGGGAAATTTAGAGAAGATCTATACTATAGATTAAATGTAATAACTTTGGACATACCCCCTTTAAGGGATAGAAAAGATGATATCCCATTAATTGCTGAAAATTTATTAGAATATTTAGCAAAAGAGTTGGATACTCAAAAGAAAAAACTTTCTCCAGAAACTTTAAACATTTTAAAACAGTATCATTGGCCTGGCAATGTAAGAGAGCTAAGAAATGTATTGGAAAGAGGGATTAACCTATCTTCAGGAAGTACTATATTGCCTAAGCATCTACCTGAGAGAATATTCATGAATATAGAAGGGGAGATGGAGAAGTTTAATGAAATATCTCTATTAAGAGAAGTAGTAGCTGAAGTTGAAAAGGAAGCAATCATTAAAGCTCTATCTAAAACCAAAGGGAATAAGACTTTAGCAGCTGAAAAACTAGGTATACATCGTACTGCATTATATAAAAAGATAAATAAATATGGATTGGATATATAGTTGTAGCTAAAAAGATACAGTTTTACACATAATGTATCTTTTTAGCTACAATTCAAAGCTGTTATTTTATCATTATAAAGCACTATAAACATGGCATAGTTAAGATTACTTAAATATTTAACAAATATTTGTGTAGAAATATTTCTACACTTTTTTTGTGTTTGAAAATTCAAAATAGTTATATAGGAAAGGAAATGATTTCTTAGAGTAAGTATTTGCAATAGTTACAATAGATATAAAATTTTGAAACATAGATGGCATGGATATTGCAACTATAATTATTTGAAAAAGAGTATGGATTATTTGAAATAAAAAGGGGAGGTATTTAAGCATGAGGGAAGTTGTTATTGTATCGGCAGTTAGAACGCCTATTGGTACCTTTGGTGGAAGCTTTAAAGATGTATCAGCAGTAAGTTTAGGGACTATAGCTGCCAAGGAAGCTATGAAAAGAGCAAATATTAAACCAGATATGGTAGATGAAGTTATATTTGGTAATGTACTACAAGCTGGACTAGGCCAAAATGTAGCAAGACAGATTTCTATTTACTCAGGAATTCCAGTAGAAGTGCCTTCTTATACTGTAAATAAGGTATGTGGTTCTGGTCTTAAATCTGTAACATTAGCTGCCCAATCTATTATGGTTGGAGAAGGAGATATAATTTTAGCTGGGGGAACAGAAAATATGTCTCAAGCCCCATATTTATTAAAAAAAGCTAGATGGGGGCAAAGGATGGGAGATGGAGTATTAGAGGACTATATGATAAAAGATGGACTTTGGGATATATTTAATGACTATCATATGGGAATTACTGCAGAGAATTTAGCAGAAAAATATAATTTGACTAGAGAAGAACAAGATAAATTCGCATTAAGAAGTCAACAAAGAGCTGAAGAAGCTATAAAAAGCGGAAGATTTAAAGATGAAATAGTTCCAGTAGAAGTACCTCAAAGAAAAGGTGATCCACTAGTAGTAGATACAGATGAGCATCCAAGATTTGGCTCTACCATAGAAGGATTAGCTAAACTAAGACCTGCATTTAAAAAAGATGGTACGGTAACAGCAGGAAATGCATCAGGTATAAATGATGGAGCAGCTGCTTTAGTTTTAATGGCTAAAGAAAAGGCGGAAGAATTAGGATTAAAGCCTTTAGCAACTATTAAAGCTTATGCGTCAGCAGGAGTAGATCCAAGCATAATGGGTACAGGACCAATACCTGCTACTAAGAAGGCTTTAGAAAAAGCTAGGTTGACTGTAGAAGATTTAGATTTAATAGAGGGGAACGAAGCCTTTGCAGCACAATCTTTAGCAGTATCAAAAGAATTGAAATTTGATGATGAAAAGCTTAATGTAAATGGAGTGGCCATAGCTTTAGGCCATCCTATTGGAGCATCAGGAGCTAGAATATTAGTTACATTACTTTATGAAATGGATAAAAGAGATGCAAAAACTGGATTAGCAACTCTATGTATAGGTGGAGGCCAAGGCATATCCATAATTGTCAAAAGATAGTGGGACATCAGGGACTGTTCTCTATGTTCCACAAATAGGATGAGGAAAAATTAATTTAATTGAAACAAATTACTCATTGATAAATTAGTAGAATTTTGATAATATTATAACGAATAACCATAATTGGTAATAGATTACTTAACTGGATTTAGAAATTCGGAGGTGATTTTGTGGCAAAACTTGTAAGTATTGAAGAAGCTATCAATTATATTGAAGATGGTATGACCATCATGGTTGGCGGATTTCTAGGATGTGGCACCCCTCACAAATTAGTAGATGCATTAGTAGAGAAAGGGGTAAAAAACTTAACATTAATCTGCAATGATTCTGGATTTGAAGATTTTGGTGTAGGAAAATTGGTAGTAAACAAACAGATTAAAAAACTTATAGCTTCCCATATTGGAACCAATAGGGAAACAGGTAATCAAATGAATTCAGGGGAGATGGAAGTACAATTAGTACCTCAGGGAACATTAGCAGAACAGGTCAGGGCAGGTGGGGCAGGATTAGGAGGTTTTCTAACCCCAACTGGATTGGGAACAGTAGTAGAAGAAGGTAAGGAGAAGATAGAAGTAAATGGTAAGACCTATTTACTTGAACTGCCTTTAAGAGCAGATGTAGCACTAATTCTTGGTCATAAAGTGGATAAAGCTGGAAATATAGCCTATAGAGGAGCCACGAGGAATTTCAACACCTTAATGGCAACAGCAGCTGATAGGGTAATAGTAGAAGCAGAAAATCTAGTGGAAGTAGGAGAGTTAGATCCAAATCATGTAGTCACTCCTGGATTGTTTGTGGATTATATAGTGGTTGGAGGTGACCAGTAATGGATAGAAACCAAATGAAACAATTTATAGCTAAAAGGGTTGCTCAGGAATTGAAAGATGGAGATGTGGTAAACTTAGGCATTGGTTTACCTACAGCAGTAGCTAATTATGTACCTGAAGGGATAGAGGTTTTATTCCAATCGGAAAATGGCTTCATAGGCTTAGGCCCAGCACCAGAAGAAGGAAAGGAAGATAAGGATATAGTAAATGCAGGAGGACAATATGTAACCATATTACCAGGAGGAGCATTTTTCGACTCAGCCACATCCTTTGGAATAATCCGGGGTGGTCATGTAGATATAACAGTATTAGGAGCCTTACAGGTAGACGAAGAAGGAAATTTAGCTAATTGGATGATACCAGGGAAGATGGTACCAGGAATGGGAGGAGCCATGGACTTGGTAGTAGGAGCCAAAAAGGTAATCATTGCCATGGAACATACGGTAAAAGGGAACCACAAGATACTTAAAAAATGCAATTTACCATTAACTGCTGTAAAAGTAGTGGATATGATAATAACTGAAATGGGAGTTATGGAAGTTACTGAAGGAGGATTAGTACTTAAGGAGATAAATCCAGAATACACAGTAGAACAAGTACAAGAAGCCACAGAAGCCCAATTGACAATACCAGAAGATTTAAAATAAATGGAAGTATAATAATAAACTAAATAGCATCTAGTTTTTGGATAGGTGCTATTTTAAGAAAAATTGTCAGAATATTAAGAAAACAACAACATAAAAACCCAAGCTTTATGAATAAAATATGAACAAGGAGGTGAAAAATATCTAAAAATCTTTAAAATATGTATTATATGTTAGCCTGTACTTAGCTAATTTTAGAAAGGAGTTTAATGAAATGAAAAAGCAAAGAAGGACATTTTTAGTATTATTGTTACTATTTACATTATTCTTATCTATTCCTGTATTTGCTGAAGGAAATGAGAAAGCTGATTTTGGTTGGATATCTATATTACCACCATTAGTTGCTATTGTATTGGCTTTTGTAACAGAACAAGTACTAT
>JAAYFV010000148.1 GCA_012728075.1 Tissierellia bacterium | reverse complement strand
TCCAGAAAAAGTAACCCCTCCTTCAGATTCTTCAAAGAAATCTCTATCCTTTAATACCTCTTTAACTACTTCTTCTACTGACATAATTTCCCCAGACATCTCTCTAGCTCCTGGATAACATACATGAGTACAATTTCCACAGTTTATGCATTTCCCTTTATCTGTAACCACCATACCATTTACTTCTCTAATAGCTCCTTGTTTGCAGGCCTTTATACAGGCCATACAGCCTATACATCTATTTGGAAATATCATCAATTTTTCCTCTAAACTTTGACTTTCAGGATTGTGACCCCACCAACAACTCAGTGGACACCCCATCATAAAAACTGTATTTCTAATACCTGGTCCATCATGTATTGAATATTTTTGTATATTAAATATTTTTCCTTCTATAGCTATCACCTCTATTAATTATTATCTTCTATAGAATTAATATTCAATTTCCATGCCAAATTTATACGCCTTCTTAATTTGCTTAAATAGCAATTTGTATAAAATCTAATTTAATATTAGTACTATTATTAATACTTTCTTTAAAAATTCCGCCTAATATGTCCTAATTTTGGTACTTACATAAATTCCTTTATTAAATAAATATACACCCTTACACATCATATTTATCTAAATGTGTCAGGGTGTATCCCTATCTAATACATATATATATTATCTAAAGCCATTTATATAATTATAAAATAGAACTTTTTAAAGTTTTTCTTATACTACAGAAATCATCGTGGAAATCAAGCTCTAAAATATTAATTTATTATTTAGACAATGTATTAGTAAATTAGTGCCTATGACCAAGGTTTTAATCCCCCTGGTCTGTCAATATCAATGGCCCATTTTTTGTTATGGCTAGTGTGTGCTCATATTGGGCTGATAGTTTCCCATCGATGGTTCTTGCTGTCCATTGGTTATCATCTATGATACAGTGATATTTCCCTACATTCACCATTGGTTCTATGGTAATTACCATGCCTTCCATAAGTCTAGGTCCTCTACCAGGTTTCCCAAAATGGGGGACTTGAGGATCTTCGTGCATCTTTTTACCTATACCATGACCAACAAAATCTCTAACTACGGAAAAACCTTCTGATTCCACATAAGTTTGAATTGCATGAGATATATCTCCTATTCTATTTCCAATAACCGCCTTTTCTATCCCAATATATAAGGCTTTTTTAGTTACATCTAATAATTTCCTAGCCTCTTGAGAAATTTCTCCTACTCCATAACTCCAAGCAGAATCTGCCAACCAACCATCTAAGTTTACCACCATATCTATGGTAACTATATCTCCATTTTTTAAAGGTTCTTTTCGAGGAAACCCGTGGCATATTTCGTCATTAACGGAAGCGCAGATGGCATAGGGATATCCATAATATCCCTTTTGCTCTGGTATTGCATTATGCTCTTTTAAGTATTCTTCAACAAATTTGTCTATTTCATAAGTAGTAATACCTGGTTTTATCATCTTAGCAATTTCCTTATGTGTTTTTGCTAAAAGCTCACCAGCTCTTTTCATCATTTGTATTTCTTGTTCTGTTTTAATAATTATCATATATCCAACCCTTTCTATTCATATTATCCCTCTCATATATACCTAAAATAAATCATATAAGCAAATTACCTCAACTATTTTTATTTAGAAGAGACCTAAATACTTCATCGTCCCTAAGACTATCAAGATCTTTATCAGTCTTTATCATGTCTATAATCCTAGGATATATTAATATAGCTTTCCTTAAATCCTTTATAGCTTTATCTTTTATACCTAATTTTGCATAACAACAAGCTCTATTATAATATAGATATTCTGCATAGGAATTATGTGCTATTCCTTCAGTTAAAATCTCTATAGATTTTTCTAATTTCCCCTGTTCTATATATATTGCCGATTTATTTAAATAGGAATAGGAATAGCTTTTGTTTTTTTCTATTGATTTATCATAATATTCTATAGCTTTATTGTATTTTCCTAATTTTTTATATATTACTCCCATATTGAACAAGGCTTTATAATAATTTGGGTTTAGTCGAATACTTTTTTGTATCATTTGATAAGCTTTATCATATTCCTCAATCTCCTCATATATAGAGCCTAGATTATTATAAGCTATATAATCATCAGGAACAAGACTTATAACTTTCTCATAATAATTAATGGCCTTATCCTTATTTCCTAATTCATCATATATATTGGCTATGTAAAAATAAGCCCTATCATAATAAGGATCGATTTCCGTTGCCTTTATATATGAACTTAAAGCCTTCTCTTTATTATTTAATCTCTCATATATAGTACCCATTCCATAAAAAGCCCCAGCTTCCTTTTCATTAATTTTAGCGATTTTATTGTAAGCCATTAACGCCTTTTCGGGAATATCCATTTCATCGTAAATAATTGCTATATTATATAGTATTTCTATATAGGTATACTTATCCCTAGTAAACTGAAGAGCCTTAAAATAGAACATAATAGCTTTTTCCATATTATCATCAAAATAGGAATTCTCTGCAAGAATCATGTAATTTTTTCTTCTGTCTATACTATTTAACTGACCTTTCATTAATAATACACCTCAAAGATATTATATATTTAATTATAGTTTATCACAAGTTTATAGAGGATTATTACTAAGTTTGAAAATTAAATATGGATTTGCTCTATTAAAAATTTACTTAGGTATACTTGGAATTCATTATACAATAAGTGTATATCCTTTAAGAAGCATTAATAGTCATGTTAAAAACTATACATTATTCTGTATGATTGGTAATTATTGGACTACAAAAAACCGCCCCTGTGCAAAAATAGGGCAAACTTTCAAAAGTTTGCCCTATTTCCTATATACATCTATATTATTACTACTTTTCCACTTTTAAAGCTCTAATAGAATTTAATATGGCTATTATAGATACTCCTACATCTGCAAATACAGCCTCCCACATTGTAGCAACTCCAAAGGCTCCTAATATTAAAACTATAAATTTAATTGCCAAAGCCAATACTATATTTTGGGTAACAATCTTTTTAGTATTTTTAGCTATAGCTATTCCTGTAGCTATTTTCCCTATTTCGTCAGTCATTATAACTATATCTGAAGCTTCAATAGCTGCATCAGAGCCTAAACCTCCCATAGCTATTCCAATATCTGCTCGAGCTAATACGGGGGCATCATTTACTCCATCTCCAACAAAAGCTACCTTACCGTGATTTTCTTCCATAATCTGCTCAAATATATTTACCTTATCTTGAGGGAGTAAATTGCCATATACCTTGTCAATTCCTACTAGTTCTCCTACTTTTTTCGCAGTTTCTTCATTATCCCCTGATAACATTATTATTTCCTTTACACCTTGAGCCTTAATGGCTTTTATCTCCTCTGCTACTCCTTCTTTCAGTTCATCTGATACTACAATAGTGCCTACATGGATATTTCCTTTACCAATATAAGCAACAGTTCCAATAGAATCCAACTCTTCAATAGGAATACTATTATCAGCAAATAATTTTTTGTTCCCTATTAGTACCTTTTCTCCATCTATATTAACTTCTATACCTTTCCCTGCTATTTCTTTATAATCATTTATCCTGCCCTTATCTATTGTATCACCATAAGCTTCCACTATGGATAAGCCAATAGGATGATTAGAATAGACTTCACCATAAGCTGCTAATCTTAGGACTTCTTCTCTGGTAAATCCATTATATGCTATTATATCTGTTACTTTAAAGGTTCCTTTAGTAATAGTACCTGTCTTGTCAAAGACCATTGTATCCACATCATTTAAACCCTCTAGATAATTACCGCCTTTAATCAATATACCAACTTTAGAAGCACCTCCAATTCCCCCAAAAAATCCTAAGGGTATGGATATAACTAGTGCACAAGGACAAGATATTACAAGAAATACAAAGGCTCTATAAGCCCAATCCTTAATATCATATCCTAATAATAAAGGAGGTATTAGCCCAATAGCCAATGCAGTATATACTACTAGGGGGGTATAATATCTAGCAAATTTTGTAATAAAATTTTCTGTAGGAGCTTTTTTACTTGATGCATTCTCCACTAGATCCAAAATCTTAGATACAGTTGATTCCTTAAATTCCTTGGTAACTTCAATTTTTAGCAATCCCTCATTGTTTATAAAACCACTTAAAATAATATCTCCAGTATTTACAGTTCTAGGCACCGATTCTCCAGTTATATTTGAGGTATCTACCGAAGATTTTCCTTCTACTATCACTCCATCTAAAGGAACTTTCTCCCCTGGCTTAACTATTATATAGTCTCCCACATGAACCTCTGCTGGGTTTACAACTACTACACTTCCATTTTTTTCTAGATTAGCATAGTCTGGTTTAATATCTAAAAGAGATGAAATAGACTTTCTTGAGTGATTAACTGCCAATCCTTGGAATAATTCCCCTATCTGGTAAAATAGCATTACAGCTACACCTTCAGGATACTCTCCTATGATAAATGCTCCTAAGGTAGCTACTGTCATCAAAAAATATTCATCAAAGGGTTGTCCAGCCATTAAATTCCTAAAAGCTCTAATTATAATTTCTAGGCCTACCACTATATAGGCAAATAAGTATACAATAAATTTTGGTGTACCTTCCAACTTTAATAACCAAGGTAATATAAACAAAATCCCACTAAATATTATTTTTATAATATCTTCTTTTTTTACATATCCATGATCATGAGAATGACCTTGGTCATAACTATAATCCTGTCTATCCTTTTCAATTACAATTACATCTGGCTCTAGTTTATTAACTATATCCTTTATTTCATTAGTTATATTTTTTGTTTCCTCTTCTATTTCTATTTTAACCTTTAACCTTTTAGATACGAAATCCAATGTCGCATTATTTACTCCATAGATATCGTTGGTTAACTTCTCAATTTTAGCTGCACATCCAGCACAGTTTAATCCTTCTAGTTCTAATACAATCTCTTTCATAGGATAACCTCCAACACATTATTGAACATATGAGTACTTGTTCATATGTTCAATAATATTATATTATTTTTTATTAAAAAAGTCAATAAAAAAACGCCAACAAAAGGCGTTTTTTTATATCATTTATATGCCAAATTCTCCTATATATTTATATTTCATTTCCCCATCATCATAATCTGGATTATTCAACAATTTCCATTTGTTGTCTATACCAATAGCCTTAGCTAAATTTTCAAAATAGTACATTATTATACCTGCATCAGCTAAATTAGGTTTTTCATCTGGGGAATAGGCTAATAACAATATTACCCTATCATCCTTCAATATAAATCTCCAAGGCTGCTTATTGTGACTAGAGGGAGAAAATCTAATATAATAAAACAGATCATCTAATCCTCTACTTTCTAATTCATCTAAGTTTATGGATTTACCTATTTCATCTTTAAATACTATATCCTCTACACCAATTCTTGAACTAGTAGAATCTCCTACAAAGGGATTTTTAGGTACTGGATATCCAATAGCTAATAGATAGTCTACACTTCCCTCTGATATTTGAAATAATTCTTTTTTAGTATCCTCATCTACTCCTTTAAGCCCTATCCAACAACTACCTATATTTAAATCCGTTAATTTAGTAATCAACTTTTCCATAAAATAAGCACCATAGATAATGGATTCTTCTCTATTATCTTTGATATTCAAAGCTATATAATGGGGGCTTTTAATCATAACTCCTGCATATCCACCAATGCCTTCTAAAGATTTATATATCCTTTCACCATTTTCAAATAATATAAACTGAAAACCCCCTTGAATATTTTCTTCCTCTAATTGAGCACAATAATCTTTTATCTTTTTTAAAGTTTCATCTCTAATTTTCTTGTCTTTAAAATCCCTTACGGATTTCCGATTTTTTAAAAAATTGTTCATTAACAAATCCATCACCCTTTCATCTATATATTAATATATACCACTAAAACTCAAATTTAAGCTCAATGAAAAATTATCTCCATAAATTTTTCTAAATAGACTAGCAAATAGACATGAACTATTATCCCTGAGACTACACCTAATATAATTCCTGCTACCACGTCCGTGGGATAATGAACCCCTAAATATACCCTAGATATGCCTATAGTTAGTGCTATTAGAAATACTAATATAGATAGTTTAGGTACATTGAAAGCTATAGTAGTCGCTATAGAAAAACTAGCTGAAGTATGCCCTGATGGAAAGGAATAATCCTTCATTATGATATCAAAAGTGTTTAAATTCTTTAATATATTATATGGCCTTTCTCTACTTAACAATGCTTTTAAACTATAAGTAATACTCTGACTTATTATAAGGGTAGTGGCAGCTTGAATGCCAATAAATCTAATCTTCTCTTTCCCTATTAATATTAGAAAAATTACAAAACAGGTAGTAAATATTCCTCCACCTAAATTTGTAAACTTAACCATGAATTTATCTAAAAAGTCACTTTTTATTTTGTCATTTAGTATCTCTATTAGTTTATCATCAAACCATTTAAATCCCTTCTTCATTACTACCACCTCTAAAATTAGTATATACCCTTATTACATATTACTATTACCCTTAGTGGAATAATATAATCCATTAATATAAATAATAAGGATCGGTTATAACCAATCCTTATTCTTTAGATTTATTTAATTTTATACTGAAATGAGCTCCAATATAGCCTAATATTCCTCCTAAAATTAATACTAAAAATCATATACTATCCTCCAAAAGGATTTTTCCTTCATGAATTATCCCTATATGGTCACATATTCTCTCTAGTTCACCTAGGTAATGGGATGACATAAGTAATGGACTTCTATTATTCCTTTTTTAAATAATTCCTTCATATTCTTTTGTCAAGTATTCGTTTATACTTTTTTTAAAAAAATATCTATGTTAATATAAAATATGGATACACTTTGTCTATTTATCTTATTGTTAGATAATAGGTTTATAATAAATTAGATAGAATTTAAATGATTATTTTAAGTAGGTGATTATATGAATTTAAGTAAAGAGCAAATAGACGCTATACAACATATAAAAGGGCCTGCACTAGTATTAGCAGT
>JAAYFV010000147.1 GCA_012728075.1 Tissierellia bacterium | reverse complement strand
GAATTTGGTGGAGTATTATTCCATGAGGCTTGTGGTCATAGTTTAGAGGCAACTTCTGTAGCTAAAGGAACTTCAGTGTTTGCCAATAAACTAGGAGAACAAATAGCATCACCTTTAGTTACTGCTATAGATGATGGAACTTTACCAAATGAATGGGGTTCATTAAATATAGATGATGAAGGTACACCAACTCAAAAAAATGTACTTATAGAAAATGGAATACTTAAATCTTATATGATAGATAAATTAAATGGCAGAAGAATGAATATGGAATCTACTGGCTCTGGAAGAAGACAATCCTACAAATTTGCTCCCACATCTAGAATGACCAACACCTTTATAGCTAATGGTGATTCTACCTTTGAAGAGATAATATCTAATACAGAAAGGGGATTATTTGCTAAAAAACTTGGTGGAGGAAGTGTAAATCCAGCAACAGGGGATTTTAACTTTGCAGTAATGGAAGGCTATTTAATTGAAAAGGGAAAGATAACAAAACCTGTTCGTGGTGCAACCCTCATAGGTACCGGAGCTAAGGTGTTGGAAAATATAGATATGGTAGGAAATAATCAAACCTTTGGTCAAGGAATGTGTGGTTCTTTAAGTGGTATGGTGCCTACTAATGTAGGTCAACCGACTATTAGGGTTAAAGCATTAACCGTTGGTGGAAGGAAGGGAGAGAAATAAATGGAATATAAAAAATTAGCTGATAAGATATTTAAACAGGGAAAAGATAGATTTGAAGATATGGAAGTCTATGTGGAAAAGACCAAGACTATAGAGATAGCTATATTTAATGGTGAAATCGATAAATACAATATTTCCGATACAGAAGGTCTATCCCTAAGGGGTATCCATGATGATAAGATGGGATATTCCTATACTGAAAAGGTAGATGAATCTTCCATAGATATGTTAATAGAGGAAGCCTACGAAAATGGAAAACATATAGATGCTCTAGAAAAGGAGATAATATTTTCCGGCTCAGATGAGTACAAAGAATTGGATAATTTCAGTAAAGAGCTTAAAGAAACATCACTAGAGGATAAAATTGAATTTACAAAGGCTTTAGAAAAGGAAGCCTTAGAATTAGATCCAAGGATTATAGCGGTAAGCTATTGTATGTATGATGAGATAGAAAATAGTAAATATCTTATAAATACTAAGGGATTAAATCTAGAGGACAGAGGGAATTTAGCCTATGCATTTATTATGGTGGTAGCTAAAGAAGGAGAAGATACAAAAACTGGATCTAGCTATATTATATCTAAAGATTTTTCAGAATTTGACTATAAAAAGTTAGCAAGGGAAGCGGTAGAAGAAGCTTTATCATTATTAGGAGCTAAGCCTATTAAATCTCAAGAATACCCAGTGGTATTTAGAAATGATATATTTGCTGATCTATTAGGAGCTTTTCAATCTATATTTTATGCAGAAAGTGTTCAAAAAGGGCTATCTTTATTGAAAGATAAAATAGATGAACCAATTGCTACTAAAAAGTTCACATTGATAGATGATCCTTTTGTAGAAGGAGGTTTTAATTCTAGCCCCTTTGATGGAGAAGGAACAGCAACATATTGTAAGAAGATAATTGATGAAGGAGTATTAAAAACTTATCTATATAACTGGAAAACTGCCAGAAAGGATGGAGTAAAGTCTACTGGAAATGGCTACAGGGATTCCTATAAATCCTCTATAACTACTTCCACCACCAATCTATATGTAAAAGAAGGAGATAAATCCTTAGAAGAAATTTTCCAGACTATGGATAGTGGAGTATATATTACCGATTTACAAGGTTTGCATTCTGGTTTAAATCCAGTTTCTGGTGATTATTCTCTATCTGCTCATGGATATGAAATAGAAAATGGGAAAATAAAAAGGCCTATAAATCAAATAACCATAGCGGGAAACTTTTTTGAAACATTGATGGATATTGAAGAAATAGGCAAGGATTTAAGATTTTCTATGAATGGAGTAGCTTCTCCAAGTATTAAGGTTAAGAAACTAGCTATATCAGGAGAATAATCTGGGACAGTGGGACAGTTCCCTTGTCCCATATTATATTATTATGTTGCTAAAATGGGACACTGAGAATTGTCCTTAGTGTCCCACCAGAATTTATATAAAAAAGAGGATGACAAATCTTATAAAAAGTAGTATATTATAATTATGATTAAAATCATTTGAGCCAATATAGCTCAGTTGGTAGAGCAGCAGTTTCGTAAACTGCAGGTCAAGGGTTCGAGCCCCTTTATTGGCTCCAATTTTGGGACAGAGAGATGATTCTCCCTGTCCCAAAACTTATAAATACAGGTATATTTAAATAACTTTATATATATAGAAAGGTTGAAATTATGTCAAAAGCTATTCGAAAACGGAGGATTATGGGAATACTACTATTATTTATTTTGATACTATATATATGGTTTATGTACATGGATATATTTGATGTTGAAGGTTCTATATCTTCAGATAGGTTGAAATTCCTATCTATGATTCTTGTCTTCATTATATCTCTATTTACTAGAGAGGATGCTCTAAATTATAAAGATCTTCTCCTACTTCAAATTGGACTTTTTATTACTTTGATTGGAGATTTATTCCTTTTAATTTTAGATAGCCACTATGTACTAGGTATTTTTTTATTTTCCATAGTTCAGATACTATATTCTTTTAGATATGAGTTTAAAAATCTAAAACTTACCATTAGAAATTTTATAATAATATTTTTAAGTTTATCGATTACTTATTTTATAGTAAACAAACTAGTGATAGAGTTGGATTTTATATGGATAATGGGAATATTTTATGCTTACTGCTTATTGAATAGCGTGGTAAAGGCATTCAAAGCATATAGATATAAAATATATCCTAAACCAAATCGCCATATGATCCTTATAGGCATGATGCTATTTTTACTCTGTGATATAAGTGTGGCTATGTATAATGTTTTTAACGAAGGCTTATTATATAATATTTCGTCCATGTCCATGTGGCTATTTTATTTACCTTCTCAAGTATTGTTAGCTTTAAGTGGATATAACTATGAATAATCAAACTCCTATTTGATAATTTTACAAATAGGAGTTTTTGGTTAATCAAGAAACAACTAGGGTATAAGGTATAGGAAGGTTTTATTTTGTTAATGGGATAAATACTATGAAACAAAAGGAGGTAAGCATATGGATTATAGCATATTGGTGGGAGGAGAAGCAGGTCAAGGAATGGACACCTTTGCAAGACTATTAGAAAAAACATTGAAGCGATCTGGATTTCATGTTTTTTCTCATAGCGATTATATGTCTAGGGTAAGGGGAGGACATAATTTTATCTATATTAGATTTTCAGATAAACCTTTATACTCTTATAGCTCAAAGGTGGATATAATTTTTGCTTTAAATGAAGAAACGGTAGAAATTCACAGTGCTAAGCTTAAAGAGAATGGTGTAATAATCACCGATACCAACATTGCTAAAGATAAAGATGCAATCCACCTAGATTTAATTAAGACAGCTAAATCTTTAAGAAATTCGAGAGTTTATACTACTGTGGGTTTAGGAGCTATACTTAAATACTATGGTCTTCCTTTAGAAAAAGGTGAAGAAGTTATAAAAGATGAGTTTAAGGATGAAATATATAGAGTAAATATAAATGCATTAAGAGCAGGATATGCAATGTTAGATGAAGAATATAAATTGGAAACCTTAGAGGATGATAAAATAATAATCAATGGTAACCAAGGAGTAGGTTTAGGAGCCATAGCAGCAGGATGTAAATTCTATTGTGGTTACCCAATGACCCCTTCTACTGGTATATTAAATTATATTGCTGCTCATGGAAACGATATGGGAATTGCAGTAGATCAAGTAGAGGATGAGGTAGCAGCTTTAAACATGGCATTAGGCGCATCTTATGCAGGGGTAAGGGCTATGACTGGCTCTTCAGGTGGAGGATTCTCACTAATGGTAGAGGCTTTAAGTTTAGCAGGTATGATAGAAGTACCAGTAGTAGTAATCAATGTACAAAGGCCAGGACCAGCTACAGGTTTTCCTACTAGAACAGAACAAGGGGATCTAAGATTTATGATCCATGCTGGGCATGGGGAGTTTCCTAGGATGATTATGGCATTGAGAAGTCCTGAGGATGCTTTTTATCAGACAGCTAGAGCCTTTAATATAGCGGAGAAATATCAAATACCAGTGCTTTTGATGAGCGATCAATACTTGGCAGACTCTATGACTACTCAGATGCCTTTCGATTTTAGCAAGATCCAAATAGAAAGATATATTTCTGGAGAAGAGGCAATTACCGACGAAGAATATAAAAGGTATAAGTTTACAGAAGATGGGATTTCCCCTAGAATATTACCAGGGAAAATTCCAGGGCAAGTGGTGTTGGTAGATAGTGATGAACATGATGAATGGGGCAATATTACAGAAAGCGATGAAATACGGACTAAAATGGTAGATAAGCGACTTAAAAAGTTTGAAGGATTAAAAGAGGAAGTAGAAGAACCTTGGTTAATAGGAGATGAAATACCTGAAAACTTGATAGTTAGTTGGGGATCTACCTATGGTGCAGTAAGAGAAGCAGTAGAAAGACTAAAAAAAGAAGGAATATCTATAGGTGCCCTAGTATTTGGAGACATATGGCCACTGCCAATCAATAGATTATTGGAATTAAAGGATACTGCTAAAAAGATTATAGATGTGGAACAAAATGCTACTGGACAATTTGATAGCTTAAT
>JAAYFV010000146.1 GCA_012728075.1 Tissierellia bacterium | reverse complement strand
TATTTTCTGACAAGAGGACTTAAGTCAGTGAAGGCGGAAGCCTCTTTAGCTTTTTTAGCTTATAATATGAAAAGAGCAATAAACATACTAGGAGTTAAAGAAATAATAAGGAGGCTTACAGCAAAAAGGGTATCTTTAACCTCCTCATTTCCTAAATATACCATGAAATTTGGCAATATTATACTATATGTAGCATAGGACTAAAGGATTTGCTTGGAATAGTTATCCATTTCTACGTAATCTGACGGTTCTTTTTGCACCTTTTTAATTATACAAAAATCATGGAATTATATTTGGCTTTAGTTTTATTTTTTAATTTTTTCATCAGATCCTTCACCATAGCTATTTTAGTATCTTTAACCATTATGACTCGTATGGTAGATGAAGAAAGGGTTTATATAGGAAGTTTAAAGGCCATGGGATATAAGAATATAGCTATAGCTTCCAAGTATATAATATATGCTACTATAGCAAGTATTAGTGATAGTATAGTGGGATTAGCTATAGGATTTTAGGCTTTACCAACTGTCATATTTAATGTTTATAGGATTATGTATATTATGCCAGATATTATAATAGAGTATAACTCATATTATGCTATATTATCTACTTTAGTAGCAGTTATTACTACAGCTGTGGCAGCTTTAATGGCTTCCTATGGAGAACTAAGGGAAACCCCAGCTAATTTATTGAGACTTAAGGTTCCAAAGCCTGGGAAGAGAATTTTATCGGAAAGGTGAGAAACTAAAAATCAATATGGACAAGAAACGTACTAAGAAGGTCATGATATTAGGCGGTGGAAAAATTGGCTACTATCTGGCTTACAGATTAGAATCTTCTAATGTATCTGTGACAATAGTAGAGGAGGATAAGGCAAGGTGTCATTATCTATCGGAGAAATTGAATCATGCTATGATAATCCATGGAGATGGGACAGATATAAATTTATTAGAGGAAGAAGATTTGGCCCTCCAGGATGCCTTCGTATGGGGTTACAGGTTATGATGAACAGAATCTATTGATGGCTTTAGTAGCTAAACATTCATGAGTTAGTGGCAAGGTTTATGTATTAAAATAAAATTGTCATATAATATTGTAATATGCTTGACCTAGTCAACAACATATATTATATTTAAATCAAGAAGGTTGTTCCATGTCAAAAGTAGCCCTCAACACTATATCCCCAATCTTATAAAAGCCTTAAAAGGTGTAAGTGCTAGACTATTATTTAAAGAATTTCCAGAACTAAAGAATAAACTACAGGGTGGACATTTATGGAATCCCAGCTACTTTGTATCTACAGTATCAGAAAATACAGAGGAACAAATTAGAGAGTACATAAAAAGTCAAAAACAGAAATAAGAAAAGAGGTGAATTTATCTATGAAAACAGTTATTAAGGGTTATAAATATAGAATATATCCAACAGATGAACAAAAAGAATTAATAAATAAAACCTTTGGATGTTCAAGATTCGTACATAATTATTTTCTAGCCATGAAAATTGAGCTATATAAAACAGAACAAAAATCATTATCCTACAGTAAATGTTCTAGCTTATTAACCGAATTAAAAAAAGAAAAAGAATGGCTAAAAGAAGTAGATAAATTTGCCCTACAAAATAGTTTAAAAGATTTGAACACAGCCTATCAAAACTTTTTCAGAGAACACAAAAAAGGTAATACTAATCAAGGCTTTCCCAAATTCAAAAGCAAAAAGAATAATTACAAATCCTATAGAACCAATTTCACAAATAATAATATAGAAATAGATTTTGAAAAGGGTCAAATTAAATTACCCAAACTAAAATGGATTAAATGTAAAACTCATAGAAAATTCACTGGAAAAATATTATCAGTAACAATAAGCCAAGTACCAAGTGGTAAATACTATGTTAGTCTAAATGTAGAATGTGAACATGAAGAATTACCAAAAGCCAACAACTCCATAGGACTAGACTTAGGCATATCAGATTTACTTATTACAAGTAATGGACAAACCTTTGAAAACAATAAATTAACATATAAATATGAAAAGAAACTAGCAAAACTCCAAAGACAATTATCTAAGAAACAAAAAGGAAGCAAAAATTTTAACAAACAAAGAATTAAAATTGCAAAACTTCACGAAAAAATAACCAATATTAGGGTAGACAACCTACATAAAATATCTTCACAAATAGTTAAAGAAAACCAATTTATCTTTAGTGAAGATTTAAATATAAAAGGTATGATTAAAAATCCAAAACTAGCGAAATCAATACAGGATGTATCATGGTATGAATTAATAAGACAATTACAATATAAATCAAAGTGGAATAATAGAGTATATCATAAAGTAGATAGATTTTATGCCAGTAGTCAAATATGCAATAATTGTAACTATAAAAACGAAAAAATAAAAAACTTATCTATAAGAAAATGGACTTGTCCTGAATGTGGAACTTACCATAACAGAGATATAAATGCTAGTATTAATATATTAAACCAAGGATTAAAGGATTTAGAGTTAGCGGTGTAAACATAAAGATGTAGGGTGGGCTCTATGCACACCCATTAAATAAATAGGGTAGGGACTATCCGAATTTACGCCTGTGAAGATAGTAGGTTACGAGGTCAATGAAGCAGGAAATTCTAGTAGTGATGCTAGAAGCCTGTCACTTTAGTGATGGGAGGTTCACGTTGCCTTAAATCCTGTTAATATTACTGCTAGTGACATTTTAAGATTCATAAGGGGTGGTAAGGTAGTATCAGTATCCTTGCTTTTAGGAGGACAGGGAGAAGTTACAGAGATAATAGCATCTGAGGATCTGCCCATTGTTGGAAGACCTATATTTAAATTAGGACTGCCTAAGGGAATTATTATTGGCGCAATTGTTCATGATGGAGAGGTCATTATCCCAAAAGGAGATACCATAATTTATCCAAAGGATAGAATTATTGTATTTTCCTTAACATCTGATATGCCAGTTTTAAAAAAGATGTTAAGACCTAACAAAGGGGGGATACTCAGTGAATTATGGGGCAGTTATTAAGATATTGGGTAATCTGCTGATGGTAGAAGCAGGATTGATGATTCCCTCTTTTTTTGTAGCCGTATATTATAATCAATTAGATAAGAGGGCTTTTTTAATTAGTATTGTTATTACCAGTGTTATAGGGTTTATAATGAGCAAGGGATTTGAATATAAAAAAGGTATAAAGGCCAAAGAAGGTTTAGCTATTGTTGCATTTGGATGGATATTAGCTTCTTTTTTTGGCTCTTTACCCTTTATATTTTCTGGCAGTATTCCTTTTTGGATAGATGCTTTTTTTGAAACTGTATCAGGTTTTACAACAACGGGAGCTACCATTGTAGATAATGTGGAACTTCTTCCCAAAGGTATACTGTTTTGGCGATCCTTTACCCATTGGATTGGTGGAATGGGAATATTGGTTTTCACCATTGATGTTTTACCTACATTAGGAGTAGGGGGATTTCAAATATTTAAAGTGGAAAGCCCTGGACCTAAACCAGATAGGATTGTGCCAAGAGTTAAAGATACTGCGAAGATATTATATATCACATATTCGGTAATTACCCTTTTGGAAATAGTATTATTACTATTAGGGGGTATGCCTTTATTTGATGCTGCAGTTCATACCTTTGGTACTGTAGGTACTGGAGGTTTTTCTATAAAAAACGAAAGCATTGGTGCTTATAACAGCACTTATATTCATTTGGTGATAGGGATATTTATGATATTATCAGGGGTTAATTTTTCATTGTATTATTCTCTTTTTAAAGGCAAAGTGAAGGAAGTAGTAAAGAATGAAGAGTTAAGGCTATATATGGGTATAATACTTACATCTGTGATTCTTATTGCATTAAATATAAATAAGCATATGTATAATAATTTTGGATTATCTTTGAGAGATTCCTTTTTTCAAGTAGGTTCTATCATAACTACTACTGGCTATGCTACGGTGGATTTTGATCAATGGCCTACTTTTAGTAAGATAATACTGTTTTCCCTTATGTTTGTAGGAGGTTGCGCTGGTTCGACAGGTGGGGGAATAAAAAATATTAGGATATTAGTGTTGCTAAAATTGATAAAAAGGGAGATAACAAAAATATTTCACCCTAGAGCAGTTATTCCCATAAAGACTGAAGATAAAGTAGTTCCAAATGAAACCGTTGCTAGCATAACAAGTTTTTTCATGCTATATATTATAATATTTGTATTAGGAACAGCAATTATTTCATTAGAAGGTATTGATTTCGAATCTTCAGCAGGTGCAGTGGCTGCTACTTTAGGTAATATAGGGCCTGGTATTGGGCTAGTAGGACCAGCTAGAACCTATAGTCAATTTAGTTATGGGGGGAAATTGTTGTTATCTTTGCTTATGTTATTAGGGAGATTAGAATTATTTACTATAATTGCTTTACTTGCGCCTAGTACTTGGAGAAAGGAAATATTATCGAAGAATGTTTAGGATAGTAAATATTATGGAGGAGATAGGATGAAATTAGTTTCTTGGAATGTTAATGGACTTAGAGCTTGTGTTAAGAAAGGATTTTTGGATTATTTTAAGGAAGTGGATGCAGATATATTCTGTGTTCAAGAGACTAAATTACAGGAAGGTCAAATCCAACTAGATTTAGAAGGGTATCATCAGTATTGGAATTATGCAGAGAAAAAAGGATATTCTGGTACAGCTGTATTTACTAAGGACAAGCCTTTAGAGGTTAGATATGGACTAAGAATAGAGGAACACGATAAGGAAGGCAGAGTTATAACTTTAGAATATGATGATTTCTTTTTAGTAAATGTATACACTCCTAATTCTCAAAGAGAATTAGCGAGGCTTGATTATAGAATGAGATGGGAAGATGATTTTAGAGTTTACCTAAAGGATTTGGATTCAAATAAGCCGGTGATATTATGTGGGGATTTAAATGTAGCCCATAAGGAAATAGATTTAAAAAATCCATCAAGTAATAGAAGAAATGCAGGTTTTACTGACGAAGAAAGAGAAAAGATGACTCAATTGTTGGAAGCAGGATTTATAGACACCTTCAGATATTTTTATCCTGATAAGGAAGGTGCTTATACTTGGTGGTCATATATTACTAGAGCCAGAGAAAGAAATGCTGGCTGGAGAATAGATTATTTTATAGTATCTAAAAAACTTAAAGATAGATTAAAGGATGCTCAAATTCATTCAGAAGTAATGGGAAGTGATCATTGTCCAGTATATTTAGAAATAAACTAATAATATGTCAACATTTTTTTAGATATATTTTTATCGAAGAGAGGTGATTACTATGGATGACAAAAGGAATCGCCTCTCTTCCATTTATATTTGATAATTCTTTTATTAAGTGCCAGAATAAAAAGTAGGAAATATATATATTCACAATAATATTAAATGCATATGGATATTTATTAATATAATGAATACATTTATTATATAAAAAAGTTTAGGGAGGTTTTTATGTATATTAGTAAAAAAGCATTGTGGAGTATACTTATTGTATTCATTATAATTGTTGGATTAGTTATATTTAGTTTAAGTCTTAGGAAAAAGAGTATTAGTACATATGCACCAATAAAAGGATATGTAGCAATAGTAATTGATGATTTAGGAGGTAATGGTGAAGGAATAGATGAACTTATGAAAGTAGATATTCCAATTACTGCTGCTATTATGCCTTTCTTAGAAGCTACAGAATCAGATGCAGAAAAATGTAATGACGCAGGATTAGAAATAATATTGCATATACCAATGGAACCTGAACACGGTTCTCCTAGTTGGTTAGGTCATAGACCTATTACGATTAATAAAACTAATGAAGAAATTAGAAAAATTGTAGAAGATGGACTTAGGGAAGTAAAATATGCTAAAGGGATGAATAATCATATGGGCTCTAAGGTTATGAAAGATAAAAGGATTATAAAAGAAGTTTTAAAAGTAGCTAAAGAAAATAATATGTTCTTTCTAGATAGCCTAACTGGGGATTATTCTGTAGCAGATGAAATAGCCCATGAGTTAGAGGTGATATACTTTAGTAGAGATGTTTTTTTAGATAATTCTACAAGTAAAAATGATATAGAAAAGTCTATGAAGAAACTTGGCGACATTGCCTTAAAAAAAGGCTATGCTATAGGAATAGGACATGTAGGAGGTCAGGGGGGAAGGATTACAATTCAAGTTATAGATGAAATGAAAGAACAATTAAAAGCAAATGGAATAGAATTTGTATACTTATCAGAAATAGAAAAAATAATAAATAAAGATGAGGAATATTTAAAATAGCTAAGATTAATCATAGCTATTTTAAATATTCTTTACTATAAAGATTTATTCATTATAAAGGTTTGGAATACACGGGAAAAGGAAATATATAAAAGAGCCTAAAGATGAAAAGACTATATAAAATTTAATGTACTTTTAAACCTAGAATTCTATGATATAATCTAAATCATAAGGAAAGAAGAGGTGGATTATTTGGAACGAAGAACTACTATAATCAATAGGATAGATGAAATAGAGGATGAGTTGATAGCTTTAGGGAAAACCCTCCACGAAAATCCAGAATTGGGTTTTCAGGAGTTTGAAGCTGTAAGGAATATAACCACTTTATTGAAAAAGCATGGTTTCAAAGTAATCATAGGAAAGGGAAGATTAAAAACTGCATTTAAGGCAGAATACCATGGAAGGGCTAAAGGGCCTACAGTGGCGTTTTTAGCAGAATATGATGCTTTGCCTGAAATAGGCCACGGATGTGGACATAATCTAATAGCTACCATGGCGGTGGGTGCTGCTATTGGGCTGAAGGAAGTAGCTGAGCATATAGATGGAAGGATAGTGGTATTAGGTACTCCAGCTGAAGAAGGTGGCGGCGGGAAAGTTCTCATGCTAGAGGAAGGATATTTTGATGATATAGATTATGCTCTGATGATGCATCCTTGTGTAAACAATATGATATGTAGAGGTGGCTTGGCGAATAGGAGTATAAATATCGAATATTTTGGAAAATCCGTTCACTCTGCATATCCTGAAGGAGGTGTAAATGCATTACAGGCGACGATCCAGACTTTTAACATGATAGATCACTTCAGGGGCTTATTTCCCTTAAAGAGCAATATAAATGGAATTATAAGGGAAGGTGGAAAGGCACCAAATATTATTCCAGATTATAGTTCTTGTGAATTTTCCCTAAGGGCTAATACTGTAAAGGATTTAAAGGTTGTAGAAGGTTATATAGATCATATAGTGGAGACGATGGAAAAATTAATAGGGGTAAAATCCAATGTGGAAAAGTCTATCATATATGCAGAAAGATATCCTAATAGGCATATTGATGAAAAATTGAAGGAGAATATAGCCCTCTTTGGTGTGGAGATGGAATATCCTGATCCAGATATGAAATATGGGTCTTCTGATA
>JAAYFV010000145.1 GCA_012728075.1 Tissierellia bacterium | reverse complement strand
TATACGATATATCCAGAGTTAGGAATTCCTATTTGGATTTTAAGTACTGGAATGAAAATGCTCCTATGGGGGAATGGGAAGTGAAGAAGAATCATTTATCTGAAATAGAGAAGCTGTTTGGAGAGCCCTCTAATAGTAGTTTTAGGCAATATTTAGATGATTTCTTTCAGGCTTTAACTCATATGAGTACTAATCCTTCTGATCCATCCTATAGGGAGACTGTCAGAGAAAACGGCTTAGCTATTACAAAACATATTAATGAAACAGCTGTAAGATTAGAGGAATTAAGAAGGGAAACAAAAGTAGCTATAGAAAATAATGTAGTAAAGATAAATAGCATAGCCGATCAAATAGCTTCTTTAAATAGACAAATATATTCCCATGAAATAGATGGTAGGCAAGCTAATGATTTAAGGGATAGAAGGGATTTGCTGGTAGATGAACTGTCCAAGATAGCTAATGTAAAGGTACACGAATCCGATGATGGAAAATTTAGAGTAAGTATCAGCGGTGTATCTTTAGTAGATCATATTCATGTATCGGAAATAAAATACAAAACAGAACCTAATAGTGATGAAATAACTATAGAATGGGGAAATGGAGCTTCAGTGGATTTTAAGTCTGGAGAACTAAAGGGACTATTAGATTTATACAGTGGCAATGGGGAAAATAACAGCTATAGAGGTATCCCCTATTATCAAAATAAATTAGATCAATTTGCTCAAGAATTTGCTGAAAAATTTAATGAAGTGCATCAGGGAGGCTATGGATTAAATGGAAGTAGTAATATAGATTTCTTTAAAATTGGCGATGAAAATAATCCTGCAGCTACCATAACCTTATCTGATAAAATACTTGAGAATTTAGATAATATAGCTGCAGGAAAAGAACCAGGACATTCAGAAGACAATAGAAATCTATTGGAGCTAATCGCTCTAAGAGATGATAGGGAATTCTTTACTGGTGGAGTTTCCCAAGGAACTCCAGATGATTTTATAAAATCCATTATATCCAACTTAGCTGTAGATAGTATGCAGGGAGAGAGGATGTATAGCTCCCAAAATATAATGCTAAAGAATATCCAATCCAAAAGGGATTCGGTATCTGGCGTATCCTATGATGAAGAGATGGCAGATATGGTAAGATTCCAACACGCCTATATAGCATCAGCAAGGATGATTACAACCTTAGATACTATTATGGATGTGACTATAAATAGATTAGGATTAGTAGGAAGATAGTTGATAATGAACAATGTATAAAGTTCAATTGTATGAGTGAAAGGAGGTTAAAAAATTGAGAGTGACCAATAACATGCTTATAAATAATATGGTATATAATCTAAACCAAAACCTAAGAACCCTTGAGAAACTTCAATATCAAAAGGCTACAGGAAAGAAGTTTAGAGTGCCTTCAGATAACCCAATAGGTGCAAGTAAAAGCCTTAAATTTCATACAGATATATCTAAATTGGAACAATATAAGAGAAATGCTGAAGATGCCATGTCTTGGATGACGGATACAGAAGCAGCCTTAGGGGAAATAGGTGAAGTATTAAAAAGAGCCTATGAATTATCCATAGATGTAGCTAATGGAACCAAAAAAGCTCCTGAAGATCTACAAAAAGTAAAGGAAGAAATAGATCAATTAAGAGAGCATTTAATCCAAATTGGAAATACTACCTATGCAGGAAGGCATATATTTAGTGGATATAAGACAGATAAACCCCTACTGAATGAGGATGGGAGTTATAATATAGAATTAAGGGAAGATGAAATATTTGAATATAATGTAGGAATATCGGAAATGGTAAAAGTGAATACTTTAGGAGGAAAGGTGTTTGGTAAAATAGGTTTAGATGATAATGTGAAACCTATATTCAATGGCGAACCTGACTATGCCTCTAATATAAATGAAAAAGAAATGCCCTATTTAATAGCAGTATTTGATGCTCTATCAGAAGAATTGAATAGTGGCACAGATCCAGAAGTAATTCAAGAATCTATTGAAAGACTACAAAACTGTCATGAACAAATTCTAACTGTAAGGGCAGAAGTAGGTGCCAAAATGAATAGGTTGGAGATGACGGAGAAAAAGATAGATATTCAGATAGAAAATGTAAATGAATTACTATCCCTTAACGAAGATGTGGATATGGCAGAAATATCTATGCATATAGCTATGGCAGAAAATGTATATATATCTAGCCTTATGACAGGGGCAAAAATTATCCAACCTACTTTGGTACAATTTTTAACTTAAAATTAGTACAACAAAGCATATACTCAAATTTTTTATAAACAATGTATATAATCTATATATACGATTAATAAGGCGACATTCTTTAGTCGCCTAAAATACTTTGAACCTATTTTATTAGAAGGGGAGGAGAAGGATGAAGTTAAATACTAAAAACTTTGGGAAAATAGAAATTAAAGAAGAGGATATAATCTATTTTCCAGATGGGATATTAGGTTTTGAAGAAGAAAAACAATTTGTAATCATAAATAATGAAGACGAACAAAACCCCTTTCATTGGCTTCAATCAGAGCAAAATCCAGAATTAGCTTTTGTAATAATAAATCCTTTTTTTGTATTTCCAGACTACGACATAATATTACCTAAATCTGCACAAGATAAATTAAAAATAGAGGATAAAAAGGATGTAGTTATATATTCAATAGTAGTAGTTCCAGAGGATATGGAAAAGATGACAACGAATCTATCAGGCCCTATAGTTATAAATGCAGAAAAGAAATTAGGTAAACAGGTGATATTAGATGATGATAGATATACAACAAAGCACTACATTTTTCAACAAAGAGCTCAAGATAGGAGCGTGTAAATATGTTAATACTATCAAGGAAAGAGGAAGAATCCATCATCATAAATGGCAATATAGAAGTAAAGGTATTGGAAATTGGAGAAGGGAAGGTAAGATTAGGCATCAAAGCCCCTAAAGACGTGGATATTTTTAGGGAGGAAATATACAAGAGTATACAGGAAGCAAATATACAAGCAGCTAAAGCTAAAGTGGATATTAAAGAGATGGGCAAGTTATTTAATAAAAACGGCAAAAATGAATAGAATAGGGGGTATTCTATGGGCAATAAATGTAGTATAAAGGAACTAAATGATGAGGATCACTGGAAGGTATTAGTAGTAGATGATGATAATTTTGTACATATAATAATAAAAGAACTATTGAAGGATTTCAAATTCGAGGGTAAGCCTATCACCATATTAAGTGCCTATTCCAGTATAGAAGCTTTGGATATTTTAAATGAAAATAAGAATATAGCCTTGATATTATTGGATATTTTTATTGAAAAAGAAAGCACAGGACTAAAACTATCTAGATATATAAGGGAGATGGTAGGGAATAAAGCTACTAGAATAGTCTTAATGACCAGTAGGAAAAGTGAAAAATTAGAAGAAGATGCTATATTAAATTATGATATAAATGGTTATGAAGAAAAAGTTCAACTATTAACCACTAAATTATTTACAATAGTGATTTCTTCCATTAGATCTTATAGGGACATAATATACATAAACAACAATAGACGGATAATGGAAGAAGTAGTAGCTTCATCTAGTAGTTTATTTGAAAAGATGTCTATCCAGGATTTTATTAGCTCTACTTTTTGTTATATTAATTCTCTAATTAATTTGTGTAGAGAAGATGATAAATGTAATGTAGATGGGCTAGCAGCCCTTAGATTTTTTGATGATGAAAATTTTAAGGTATCAACTGCCCATGGAAAGTATGAAAACTGCATAGGCAAGAAAATTATGGATTCTGTATCCCAGAAGGATTTTCAACTGGTAAGGAAAGCCTATGGGATGGAAGAACCTATAATATTAAATAATAGATTTATATCTCATTATCGTAGTTCCAGTGGAATAGAAGGGATAATATTTATCGAAATAAAAGAGAGAATTCCCCATGTGGAAAAGGAACTTTTAGATATATTTCATAAAAATATATTAGCAGCTTTTGATAGTCTCTGTTTAAATAAGGAGATAGAGGCAACCCAAAAGGAAATACTATATTTATTAGGAGAGGTAACAGAAGCCCGTTCAGAGGAAACTGGCAATCATGTAAAAAGGGTATCTAAATATAGCCAGACATTAGCAGAAAAGTATGGACTATCTCAAAGGGAAGTCATGTTTATATCCATGGCATCCCCTATTCACGATATAGGTAAGGTAGCTATTCCAGATAGTATACTATTGAAACCAGGAAAACTTACCCCAGAAGAATTCGATATAGTAAAGACCCATACCACCATAGGCTATAATCTACTAAAAGGTTCAGATAGAGAACTATTAAAATCTGCAGCTATTATAGCCCACCAGCATCATGAAAGATATGATGGGAAAGGCTACCCCCAAGGGTTAAAAGGTGATGATATACATATATTTGGCCGTATAGTAGCAGTAGCGGATGTATTTGACGCCTTAGGCTCTCCAAGGGTATATAAAAAACCTTGGGTAATGAATGATATACTAAATTATTTTAAAGAAGAAAGGGGTAATCATTTTGACCCAGACTTGGTGGATATACTATTTGACAATTTAGATGAATTTATAGAGGTAAAAGAAAAATATTCTGATGAGGAAAAATCCCAAATATTAAATAATAGTAAGTGAAAATATAAGAAGGGAAAGTTTACTTTTCTTTTTTAAAAAAATTGTAAAAAACATTAAAGTAATAGGGCAAACAGTCGATAATAATATTAAGAGGCAAAACCTCTCAATATTTTCCCAACGAGGGAATATGGCAAGGATGCCAAATACAAATAATTCAAGGAGGAATTGATTATGAGAATTAACAACAACATTATGGCTATGAACGCCAACAGACAATTAGCTATTAACAACACAAACACTCAAAAATCCCTTGAGAAACTATCCTCGGGATTTAGAATTAATCGTGCTGGAGATGATGCAGCAGGGCTATCCATTTCTGAAAAGATGAGAGCTCAAATTAGAGGACTAGAAATGGCTTCTAAAAATGCTCAAGATGGTATATCACTAATCCAAACAGCAGAAGGAGCATTAGATGAAGTACACTCAATTTTACAAAGAATGAGAGAATTAGCAGTACAATCAGCAAATGACACTAATATGACTACAG
>JAAYFV010000144.1 GCA_012728075.1 Tissierellia bacterium | reverse complement strand
GTCTAAGATAATTGATAATGGCGTGAAAAACAAAGATATGGATTATGTTTTCAAATTAGGGAAACTGATGTTTTTAGTGACAAGATTAGGGGCTATTTCTGCGGTGATTAGAAATATAGTTTCCTCTAAGGTATCCCAAAACTTTGGGGCAGATTTAAGAGAAGACCTTTATATTAAGATACAAAGTCTATCCTTTGAGAATATAGATAGATTTCAGGATGCTACTTTAATTACTAGGCTTACCAACGACGTAAATCTGATACAAAATTTTGCTCATGGAATGATGAGGGTATTTGTTAAGGCCCCTGTACTTGGAATAGGTGCTATAGTGATGACATTTTTACTAGACATAAAAATGGGTTTCATACTTTTAGGGATTGTACCTGTGGTGGGGATTGCCATACTTATAAACCTTAGGATATCCTATCCTATATTTACAAGGATTCAAAGGGCTTTAGATAAAGTCAACGGAGTTATGAGGGAATACCTAGCAGGAATAAGAGTGGTAAAGGCTTTTAATCGATTTGATTATGAAGAATCTCGTTTTGAGGGAGTAAATGATAATTTAAGGGATGTAAGCTTAAAGGGCATGAGAATAGTGGCTTTGTTTAACCCCATTGTAGCATTAATAGTTAATATGGGGATTGTGTTAATCCTATGGGTAGGAGGACTAAGGGTTAATAGTGGGAGCTTAGAAGTTGGAAAGATAATGGCCTTTATAAACTATATGACTAGGCTTTTGTTTTCCTTTGTTATGAGTACTAGGATACTAAATATGTATATTAGAGCTAAGGCCTCTGCCGAGAGGATTGGAGAGGTATTTAATACGGAAAACATTATTTATACAAAGGAGAGGCCTCTTCCTTTTAAGGATATAAGAGGAAAACTAGAGTTTAATCATGTATATTTTAAATACCATGACAATAGTAAATATGTTTTGGAAGATATAAGTTTTTCAGTAGAATCGGGGGAAACCTTGGCTATTATAGGTTCTACTGGGTCGGGAAAATCTACGCTAATAAATTTAATACCTAGATTTTATGACCCAACTAAGGGAATTATAAAAATAGATGGAATAGACATAAAAGATGTGGATTTACATGAACTGAGGGAGAATATTGCCATAGTTCCTCAAAAGACTCTGTTGTTTACAGGCAGCATAAAGGAGAATATTAAATGGGGAGATGAAAATGCCACCCAGGATGAAGTGGAAAAGGTAGCTAAAATTTCAAAAGCCCATGATTTTATCCTATCCTTTAATGAAGGTTATGACTCATATTTGGGACAAGGAGGAGTTAATTTATCTGGGGGACAAAAACAGAGGATTTCTATAGCGCGAGCTCTATTAAAGAAGCCAAAAATATTGATTTTAGATGATAGTACTTCTGCTGTAGATATGATTACAGAAAAGGAAATAAGAAAAGGGCTAAAAGATTATCTAAAGGATACTACTACAATACTGATAGCTCAAAGGATAACCTCTGTGATGGATGCAGATAAAATCCTTGTAATGGATGGAGGTAGAATAGTAGGGATAGGGAATCATAGTGAGCTTATAGATAATTCTCAAGTTTATAGGGATATCTATCGTTCCCAGATGGGAAGGGGGTTAGAATATATTGGATCCTAGACGTAAGAGAACACCTGCAGGTATTTCAGGAGGAAGAAGAGCCATTATGCCTGTAGAAAAAGCAAAGGATATTAGATATACATTAAATAGACTATGGGACTTTTTTAAAAAAGAAAAAATAGGACTATTTACTACCTTTTTATTGGTATTAGTATCAGGAGTATTAGGGTTACTTGTTCCTTTTTTTATTGGGAAAGCTATAGATGTAATATTTCCTGGACCTAATCTTGTAGAATTTGGGAGATTAAAACTTGTATTAACCCTACTATTATTTGTATATATATTGGATGGAGTAATAACTTTTTTACAGGAGTATATAGTAGCTGGAATTGCTCAAAAGGTGGTACAAGATATAAGGAAAAGCTTATTTAGTAAACTTCAATCCCTTCCAATAGTATTCTTCGATACCCATACCCATGGAGAACTGATGAGTAGGCTTACTAACGATGTGGATAATATTAGCAATACCATATCCCAATCTACAGTTCAATTTATGGCTTCTGTGGTAAATATCATAGGTTCCTTGATTATGATGATACGTTTAAGTGGATTGATGACTATAGCCAGTTTAATAACTGTACCTATGGTATATTTTTTAACTAAGACCATTGCTAAAAAGACTAAGATATTGTTTAAAGAGCAACAGGAAGCCTTGGGATTGCTAAATGGACATATTGAGGAAACTATAGGGGGGATCCATGTAGTAAAGGCATTTAACAAGGAAGACAAGGTGGTAGATGAATTTATACGGCAAAACCATATATTAAAGGAAATTGGAGTGAAAGCCCAGATTTGGTCAGGTTTTATCATGCCCCTTATGAATGCGATAAATAATTTTGGATTTGCTATTATTGCTATATTTGGTGGAACACTGGCAGTGAAAGACAAAATATCAGTGGGTATAATTACCAGTTTCATATTCTATTCAAAACAATTTACAAAGCCACTAAATGAGTTGGCTAGTACCTTTAATACTCTACAATCTGGTATAGCTGGAGCAGAAAGGGTATTTGAATTATTAGATGAGGAAGAGGAAAGAAAAGATGCAGAGGGAGCTATTCCAGCAATAGATATAAAGGGGGAAGTGGAATTTAAGTCAGTTAGTTTCCAATATGAGCCAGATGAACCAGTTCTAAACAATATCTCCTTTAAGGTAGAACCAGGAACCAATGTAGCCTTAGTAGGGGCTACTGGTGCTGGAAAGACCACTATAGTAAATTTATTAACGGGATTTTATGAAATAGAAAAAGGTGAAATATTGATTGATGGAATAAATATAAAGGATTATCAAAAGGATAGTTTAAGAAAGATATTCGGAATGGTGTTACAGGATACCTATTTGTTTTCAGGTACTATAGAAGAAAATATAAGATATGGTAGGCTAGATGCCACCTATGAAGAAATAGAGGAAGCTGCAAAAATGTCCAAAGCCCATGATTTTATAAGTAGATTACCCATGGGCTATGATACCCTTCTTTCTGAAGGGGGTATAAATTTAAGTCAAGGACAGAGACAGTTAATAGCCATATCAAGAGCTATATTAGCCAATCCATCTATACTTATACTAGATGAGGCAACTTCCAGTGTAGATACTAGGACTGAATTAAAAATTCAAGAAGCTATGGCTGAATTGATGAAAGGTCGTACAACTTTTATAATAGCCCATAGGCTTAGCACTATAAGGGAGGCAGATATAATAATGGTAATAGATAATGGTCAAATTGTAGAAAAGGGGAATCATAGTGAGCTTATAGATAAAAAGGGTAAATATTACAATCTATATATGAGCCAATTTATGAATATAGGAGAGGTGGTATAGATGTTAACATATGAAATACCAGGTAGAGGAAAAATAGAAATTAAGAATCTAGTATTAGACTATAATGGAACCATAGCTGTAGATGGGAAGGCTTTAGAGGGAGTAGAAGAACTATTATTAGAACTGGATAAACATGTAGATATTTATATACTTACCGCCGATACCTATGGTACTGTAGCAAAGGAATGTAGTAGGATTCCAGGAAAGGTATGGACTTTTCCAAAGGAAAATGCTGGTGAATCCAAAAGAGACATAGTCAAAAGATTAGGAGGACAGAACACCTTAGTTATAGGAAACGGGTTTAACGATATACTCATGTTTCAGGAGTCCATATTATCTATAGCTGTTATTGAAGGAGAAGGGGCCTCTGGGAAATTGCTATCCCAGGCCCATATAGTAGCAAGGTCCATTAAGGAAGCTTTGGAAATTATACTAAGTGAAAACAAGGTTAAAGCTACTTTGAGGAATTGATCCATATTAATTTTACTGCGTTGTGATAATAATAGATACAACGCATTTTATTTTTTGTAACATAGGTTACCGACTATATCTATTAAAAAGCATACAATAGATGAGGATGAAATTAGGAGGGTTAGTGATGAATAGATATTTTGATATAAAAGATAAGATATACCATATTACAGAAAAGTATCCAGAAACTATAGATGTATTTGTAACCAATGGATTTGAACAAATGGGTGATGAAAAGATGAGGAAGATTATGGGAAAGTCTATTTCCTTGGAAATGGCTTTAAAAAGTAAAAATATGAATGTTCAAGGGTTTACCCAAAAACTTATAGAAGTTATCGAACAAAATAGGCAAATGGTAGACTATGATTTAGTTCATAAAAGGAAAGGGGAGGATGGAGATATAAAAATTGATGGTGTTCTTCCCTGTCCTGTTAGAGTCCCTTTGACAGACGCTTTTAATACTTGGCTGGAAGAAGAAGGTGTAAAATTAGGTTTTAAGGTTGACTATGAACTTAAGGCTGCTGCTGGAGGTATAGATTGGATAAAGGAAGGTATTCAAAAATCAGAATCCCAAGAGGATTTATCAGATATATTTATATCTGCTGGTTTTGATCTATTCTTCGATAAGAAATTCATGGGAAAATTTAAACAAAGGGGAACTTTTGAAGATATAACGGATTTAGATAGATTAAATGAAGATTTTCAAAATGAATATATAAATTTACAAGATCCAAGGAAGGAATACACAGTAATAGGGGTGGTTCCAGCAGTATTTCTTGTAAATACTGAAGAATTAAAAGGAAGAAAAATCCCTAGCAGTTGGAAGGATATTTTAGAGTCTGAATTTGAAAACTCTGTGTCTTTACCCATAGAGGACTTTGATCTATTTAATGCTATTCTTCTAACTATATATAAGGAATATGGAGAAGAAGGGATTAAAAGATTAGGGAAATCCTTGTTAAAAGCTATGCACCCATCAGAGATGGTAAAGTCCCATATGAAGGCTGAAAGGCCAGCAATTACTATTATGCCCTATTTCTTTACGAAGATGATTAAAAGAGGTGGACCTATGTTAGCAGTGTGGCCAGAGGATGGAGCTATTATAAGTCCAATATTTTTATTGAGTAAGAAATCTAAGAAGGATATGTTAAAACCTTTTGTAGACTTTTTTGCATCGAAAGAAGTAGGAGAAATATTATCCCAAAATGGAAGATTTCCAAGTACTAATCCAGCAGTGGATAATAGAATACCTAAGGATAATAAGTATATGTGGATTGGTTGGGATTTTATACAGGGAAATGATATTGGAAGTTTGATTACTAAATGTGAAAGGATATTTAATGAATCCATATAGGAGGAGTATATATGAACTTAGTTACGGTATCTGGTCCTCCCTCTACAGGGAAGACTTCAGTAATATTAAAAGTGATAGAAGCATTAAAACTTAGGGATATTTTCGTAGGGGTAGTGAAATTTGACTGCCTTTATACAGATGATGATATATTGTATGAAAAAGCTAATATTCCTGTAATAAAAGGATTATCAGGCTCTCTTTGCCCCGACCATTATTTTGTCTCCAATATTGAAGAGGTGGTGAAATGGGGAAGAAAGAAAAAGTTAGACCTTTTGATTACCGAATCTGCAGGACTATGTAATAGATGTTCTCCTTATATAGACGGGATAACATCTATATGTGTCATAGACAATCTATCGGGAGTAAATACTCCAAAAAAGATAGGCCCTATGTTAAAAGCAGCGGATATAGTTGTAATAACCAAAGGAGATATAGTATCCCAAGCTGAAAGGGAAGTTTTTTTATCTCGAGTAAATTCTGTTAATCCTAAAGCTACTACTATGCATATAAATGGATTAACAGGCCAGGGAGCCTATGAGCTTAGTACTTTATTATATGATGAAAAGCAAGATATAGATAGGGTACAAGGGAATCGATTAAGATTTCCTATGCCTTCTGCATTATGTTCCTATTGTTTAGGGGAGATACGTATTGGGGAAGATTATCAAATGGGCAATGTAAGGAAAATAAAATTAGGTGATGAAGATGAATAATATGCTATATAATATTTCGATTAGAGAATTACTACAAAAATATCCCTTCACATTAGGGTATTTTGAAGAAAACAGATTAGACGTAAAAGGATTTGAAGGCAATACCTTTATAGAATATTTAAACCATTTTACTCAAGAGGAAGTAGAAGAATGGGCAATAGATAGGGAAAAAATAATAAAGGATTTATTAGAATATATTGATAAAATGATGGATTTTTTAGGCTTGGAAGATAATCATAACGTGGAATCTTTGACTATAATAGCAGGTAGAGATAAAGATGGTAATCCTGAAAAATTTAGGGAGATAAATATTAACAAATCTCAAATTGTATCCATAGTTGGTCCTACTGGCTCTGGCAAATCAAGGCTACTAGCAGATATAGAATGGGCAGCTAGAAGAGACACCCCTACTGGAAGGGCTATACTTATAAATGGGGAAATACCAGATACTAAATGGAGATTTTCATCAAATAATAAACTAGTGGCCCAACTTTCTCAAAATATGAATTTTGTAATGGATTTAACAGTAGAGGAATTTTTAAAATTACATGCCCAAAGTAGGATGGTAGGAAATATAGATAAAGTAGTTCAAGAAATCATTAAGGCAGGTAATAATCTAGCAGGAGAAGAATTTCAACTAGATACCAATATCACCAGTCTTAGCGGTGGACAATCTAGGGCCCTTATGATTGCTGATACAGCTATATTAAGCTCTTCTCCTATAGTATTAATAGATGAGATTGAAAATGCAGGAATAGATAGAAAGAAAGCATTAGAATTATTGATAAGTAGTGATAAAATTGTCCTAATAGCAACCCATGACCCAATTTTAGCCCTTATGGCGGACAAAAGAATAGTGATAAAAAACGGTGGAATAGATAGGGTTATAGAAACTAGTGAGGAGGAGAAGAAAGTTTTAAGAGAACTGGAAAAGATGGATCGTATAATTCAAAATATGAGAAATGATTTGAGAAATGGTCTGTCAATTGATAATGAAAAATTGACAAAACAAATATTGGTGCCTGGCACTAACTTACTAACCTATTGAAGAAAAAACAGTTGGGGATTACTGAAAATGGATCTTTGCTTGACAAATAACAGGGGTGATTTTTGATCGCCTAAGGAAAGGATGATTATGATGCACGAAGGATGTTCAGGAAGTTTTGAAAACGGGAAACAAGTGGTGGATAAGATAAGGATGATGGGCTTTGCCAATCAACCTATGGCTATGCCATTATATATAAAATGCACAGAATGTGATGAAGAATTCGAAATGGAATGCCATGAGGGAAAATGCCCAAGCTGCCATATGGTATATGGAGCGACCCCCTGCCATGCTTTTGATCCAGACAATGTAATGGCAGCAGGGAAGGATTATTAATTTCGCAATTGTAAATTTCAAATTATATAATAAAACCATAGGCTCTTGGTTAAGGCCTATGGTTTTATTATGTTTTAAACTATTTAAATAGAGTATACATTGTTTTGTATTTATATATTATAATGCATTTTCAGTTTATGCTTAAAGTTTGTTTAGTGAAATCTAT
>JAAYFV010000143.1 GCA_012728075.1 Tissierellia bacterium | reverse complement strand
GTTTTAGAAATTTCCCTCATAACAGTCGTTATTTGGGTAGTTAAAAAATCTTCTTCCTTCTCAGGTATTAATGGATCAAATAGGCATAAATCGTCTTTCATATTTTCAACAGTAATCCCTAAAGGTGAATATATATCATCTTTTGTTAACCTATTTACACTTAATGCATGAATAATCCTTAAAGCCATGGGCTTGTATATGGGTTTAGTAAAAGACTGCTCTATTATCCCTTCTAACTGACTGCTCTTTTCTATTACTTCTTTAACTTCTGGAATCGTCTTGTTTGTTGCATCTCCTTTTAAATATTCCCAATAGGAATCATAGGATATAATGCCTGGTTCATCTTCTGGAACTTCTTTATTTAACAATTGCTTCATGGTATGAGTTAAGGTCATTAAAATATGTCTTTTCTCAATTAAATATAATTTTTCAAAGGTTTCAAAATAGGCTGGATGTATTAGAAATAAATCTACATACTCTTCTAGCCTATCTCCCATGTTTTTATAAAGAAAACTAATTTTTTCTAAATGTTCCCTTATCCAAGCCTTTTGTTTTTCATCCTTTTGCAATAATTTCTCTGATACCACATAGGTAATATCCTCTCTATGAATAACCAATGGTTCACAAATAGAAACAGAGGAGAAAAATGATATAGATTATTGCAATGTCTCCTCTATTATATTAAATGCTTCATACTATTGATATTAAGTTTTAATTCTATTTTTCTTATTAAATAATGATGATTAATAATTTAATGCCTAACATCGATATTTATATAATAATTGGGTATATATAGATAAACTATTAATTTTTGGGAGGGAGGATTGTGTTAAATATAAAGGTATTTTCAGATTTTGCTTGTCCTTTCTGTTATATAGCTACAGGTATATTTGACAAGCTTAAAAAGGACAATATAGATTTTACAGTGGATTGGATTCCTTATGAAATGCATCCTGATATACCTGTAGAAGGTATAAGTGTAGAATCCAAAAATCCAAAGGCTTATATAGAAAAACTATTTGAGATGCAAAATAATATGGGAAGAGAGTATGGGATCAAATATAATAAACAAGAAAAAGACTATAATACCCATAGGGCTCTTTTAGCTGGGGAGTATGCAAAAACTGTTGGAAAATATGAGGAATTTTCTAAAAAAGTGTTTAAAGCCTATTTTGTAGATTTAGAAAATATAGGGAAAAAGGAAATTCTTGATAAAATAGCAAAAGAAGCAGGACTGGATATAAATGAGATGAATCATTTGATTGATGCAGGTAAGTTTGATTCAAAATTTGACGAAGCTAAAAAATTAATAGAAAAATTTGATGTAGAAGGTACTCCCACTTTTATAATAAATGATAAACATAAAATCGTAGGAATAAGACCTTATAAACAAATGAAGAGATCTTTTTTAGCTTATGAATAGAAGCCCTGCCCTTTTTTTGGGCAGTGGTTCTACACAGTTTTATACTCTAATTTATTATATAAACCATATCTATTTATTGCATTTTTTACTATTTTCATAATTAAACCATCATAACCTAAGCCTGCAGCTTCAGCCATTTTTGTTATATCACTATGCCCTTTCATTAATCCTGGTAAAGAATTTATTTCTTATACATAGGGAATCTCGTCTTTTAATCTAATGTCAACCCTAGCATAATCCCGCATTTCCAGTACGTTATAGGCTTTTATTGCTATTTTTTCTATTTTTTTCTTTGTTTCTTCTTTTATTCTAGCTGGAATATGGTATAAAGTTTTATCTCCATAATGGACTTTTACTTCAAAACTATAAATATTATTTAAATGTTCTGGTAAATTTGAAAAATCTACTTCTAATATAGGGAGAACCTCTATATTAGCATCGTTTCCTAATACTCCTACAGTAAATTCTCTACCTTCTATGAATTCTGTTATCATTATAGGGGGACTATATATTTTTAAATCCTCTTTAAGCTTTTCAATTAATTGTTCTTTATTAAACACTAGACTGTCTTCATGTATTCCTCTACTAGAACCTTCATCTTTAGGTTTTAATAATACTGGATAGTTAATATCTAGATTTTCTACATCTTCTATCCTAAATACATAAATAAAATTTGGTGTAGGAACTCCAGCCTCATTAAACAATCTACATGAATATATCTTATTATAAGCAAGGGCATGGCCTAATGGAGATGAGCCAGTATAAGGTATTCCAGCATATTCTAAAACTGCTGGAAGTTGAGATAATCTCGCATCCCCTTGAATACCATTACAAAGATTAAATACTAAATCCACCTTTTCTCGTTTTAACCTACTCACAATACTATCATCAAATGTCATCTGAATACAATCAAATCTCTTTGAAAGAACTTCTTTGATATTTTTAATAGTTTTTCTTTTTTGTTTATCCTCCATTAGCCCTTCTTCAGTGGGCAAATACTTCGTTCTTGGTTTATCGGTTATTATTGCTATTTTCATAAATAAGCATCTCCCTTGTTTTGATAATTTTATTAATATAATGTTACATATATTCTCTTTCATTGTATATATGGCTATTTATTTTAAAAAGCCACCGCCTATATAAGCAGTGGCTTTTGTTCAATTTGTATTCCATACTACAGATAACCTGTTTACTAAAACTTTAGTTACATATGCATATAGGGGTATATGAACTGCTTGACCAATTACCCTTCCTGGAACAGTAGTTATCATTGGGACGCTAAATAATGTCTGCATAAAATATGGTACTAAAAATATGGATGTGGTAATCTGCCCTAATGCTATGGCTAAAGTTAGTTTCCAAAATGAACTTTTAGCTTCTTGGTCTTTAAACATCATCATAACTAGACCTGGTATAATCCCTGTTAAAGCTGCAGTCATAGTAAAATGTGGCATATAAGGACCCATTGGGCTTACAAAGTAGCCAATAACATCTCCTACAGCGCCTACAATTCCTCCTGCTAGAGGTCCAAATACTATACCAGCAAGTATTATAGGATAGCCGCCAAAACCTATTCTAACTATCTCTACACCGCCACCACCTATCCTAATACTTCCCACCCTAGTTAATACAATATTTAGTGCAATTAAAAGACTATAGTAAGCTATGTTTTTTGTACTAATTTTTCGCATACAAAAAAGCCTCCTTTCTCAATTGATATGACAGAACCGTCACATCTAGAAAGAGACTTCCTCTATGATGTGCCAGCGAACGCGATAGCTTAACGCAAGTTACTAAGTAACTTTTCGTTCAGAGGCAACGTCCCATCCTCTGACACTTTACGCAAACTATCTACTCTGTCATTATTGATTATTTACAGTAATACACTGCTTATTTAACATAAGTATATACTATATTAGAATATATTTCAAGTCTATCCATCTTTTTTAGATAAAATAGCTATATTATAATAACATTTAAAACGCTGGTCTTTTAATAAAAGACCAGCGTTTTGTTTATTAGATTAAGAAGAAAACCCTGTACTCAGTTCGTATAGTTGATTATATATGTTTCCATCTTCTTTTTCAGATTTTTTCTTAAAAAAGGTCTTACCAAATTTACTAGCTATCCAAAGTCCTAGCCTTCTCATTCCAGCTTCAAAACCAAATATTTTAAACATTTTCATAGCTCCTGAAAAGTTATAGAACTCATTTACAGCCTTAAAAAATTCAAATTCCAATTCCCAAGGGGTCATAGTTTTAGGTTCAAATACAACGTTCATCATATCATAATATTGCCAATCTTTTATTAATATCCTGCCTTCTTCATTAAATTGTTCATATAAAGGAGTACCTGGATAAGGTGTTAATACTGCTGGTTGCAATTGATAAGCATTTATTTTTTTTGAAAACTCTACCGCTTTTCTAATATCTTCCTTAGTATCATAATCTAATCCTAATACTATACTTGCAATCAATCGTATCTTATACTTTTCTAACATTTTGCCACAGTACTCTATATCTTCTATCTTTTGTTTTTTATCAATATAATCTAATGATTCTTGATTTAAAGATTCAATTCCTATCAATACTCGATTTAGATGAGCATCTCTGAGTAATGCTAACAACTCTTCATCTTCTACTAAGTCAGTTCTTCCAAAGAAAAAGGTTTCTTTAAATACCAAATCGTTTTGAATCATCTTTTTCAATATTTCTTTTGCCCTTTTTCTATTTGCAGTAAAATTATCATCCTCAAAATTTACATATTTAAATCCCATTCTTTTGTACATTTCCAATTCTTCTATTACATTATCAGGTGTGCGATACCTATAAGGATAAAACATCCTGGATGTAGTACAAAATATACAACTAAATGGGCAACCTCTTGATGTCATTAAATTAGCTACTTGGCATGGGGTCTTTAAAATACTATAATCAGGAAAAGGTATCTTATCTAAATCCTCCACTGGAGGAGCATATACTACACTTTCTTTTATATTGCCTTCTATTAAATCTACTATAACCTTTTCAGCTTCACCTACTACCACTTGATCAGCATACTTTAAAGCTTCTTCTGGTAAAGCTGATGCGTGCATTCCTCCTATTATTACTCTCTTTTTATACTCCTCTTTAAAAATATTAGCCAATTCATATGCCCTAGGTGCATTAGAAGTCATAGTATATATACATATTACATCTGCATCTTTAATATTTTCATACTCTAAATCCTTATAAAGTTCTTCATATACCTCTACTTCATGGCCTTCTCTCTTTAATATACCTCCTAAAATTAGCGGTCCTGTTATTGAATTACTACGACCATAAAAGGAACTTCCAAACCTATATATACTATTTCTTCTTATATCTGCTGCTGGTGTAATAAACACTATCTTCACAAAACTCATCTCCTTTAAATCTATAAAACCTTAATAAATTATTATACTCTTGCATATTAAAGAATGGGATATAATCAAGTTTAAAATTCAATTAGAACTTCTACTACCATGTAGTGCTCTATATTTTATTCTCACGGATGTATATAAAATTTTAACTTTTGGATAAGAACAACTTTTCTTGTTAAACTTAATATTATATCCATTAGATGTAACTATAATAGTACCTCTTTTATCTGTGCGATATAAAGTAGCACCTATATTATTAAGTCTATCTAGCACACATTTGTCTGGTTGGCCATAAAAACTATTGTAGCCTACACTTATTACTGCATATTTAGGAGACACAGCTCTTAAAAACTCTTCACTAGACGAAGTACAACTCCCATGATGACCTACTTTTAATACATCTGCTTTTATATCTCT
>JAAYFV010000142.1 GCA_012728075.1 Tissierellia bacterium | reverse complement strand
TGCAATTCTTCTTTTATCTCTTCAAGGCCTGCTACATCTTTAAAAGATATACTGGATTTATGGTTATTTCTACTATTGTCCTTTTCATTGCTCAACACTGAAGGGGCTAGTTGAGGCTTGGAATGGATTTTTATATAGTAGATTAAAAAGAACATGGTAAGGAGCCATATGGCAATTCTATCCCCTAATTTTATTTTCTCTAAGCTTGGTGATGGATAACATATATCGTAGATTAATATAGTAGACATGATTAACCCAGCTATAAGGAGTAAAAAAGATAATATTTTTTTGTTCAATCTATCCCCACCTCAATTTAAATATTTCTAAAATATAGTGTATCCATTTACTTTTTTAATATAAAAAGAATTGTATTAAAAGTTGTAGGAAATAATATGTAAGTATATAATGTATATGATAGATGCGATTGGGAAACTGTAGATAAAAAATATTAACCGAGGTGATATTATGGAGTTTATTAAATTAATAGATAGCTATAAAGAAGATATCATAAAATCCACTCAGGATATAGTAGCTATTAAGAGTATAGAAGAAGAAGGAAAACCCAATATGCCCTTTGGAGAAGGGCCTTATAAAGCACTACACTTTGCTCTTGATTTAGCCCAGGAGATGGGATTTGAGACTAAGAATTTAGATAATTATGCAGCCCATGCAGATTTAGGTGAGGGGGATGAAATTGTTGGAGTTTTAGTACATTTAGATGTGGTACCAGAAGGCGATGGATGGACCTATCCACCTTATGGTGGAGAAATTCATGATGAAAAAATATATGGTAGAGGAACTGTAGATGATAAAGGACCTGCTATTGCTTGTATGTATGCTATGAAAGCTTTAAAAGAATCAAAAGTTCCATTAAGTAAAAAGATTAGGATAATATTTGGAACAAACGAGGAAACAGGATGGGGTTGTATGAAACATTATTTTGCCCATGAAAAAGCTCCCAATATGGCTTTTACTCCAGATGCTGAGTTTCCAGTTATCCATGGAGAAAAAGGTATAATTGTATTTGATTTAGTAAAAAAAATAGACTCTAATAGTTGTGGTGAGATTATACTTACAGATTTAAAAGGAGGTAATGCTCCTAATATGGTTCCAGACTATTGCGAAGCTGTATTAGAATCAAACAATATTTCAATTATAGAAGAAAAATTTAATAAATTTGTAAATACAACAAAATATCCTTTAAGCATAGAAAAATCTAAAAACCAAGTAAAGATAATAGCAAAAGGTATATCAGCTCATGGAAGTACTCCAGAAAAAGGAGAAAATGCTATTAGCTATTTAATGAGTTTTTTAGGAGAGATATTTGAAGGTGAATGTGATATATGGGAATTTGTAAATATGTATAATGAAAAAATTGCATTTAAACATCATGGAGAAGGAATTGGTTGTGGATTTGAGGATGATGTTTCAGGGAAATTGAACTTTAATCCTGGAATGATAAGATTAGAAGAAAATGAAATCAAATTAACAATTAATGTAAGATACCCTATAAAGAGTAGTGCGGAGGAAGTATATGCTGGTATTAGAGATTCCTTAAAGGGAACAGGTATAAGATTAATAGAGGGAAAAGAAGATAATAAGCCTTTATATGTGCCTAAGGACAATTTCTTAGTTAAAAAACTTATGGATGTATATAGGGAGCAAACTGGAGATAGAGATAGTGAGCCTATTACTATTGGTGGAGGAACTTATGCTAGAGCTATGGAGAATGCGGTAGCTTTTGGGCCAGTTTTTCCAGGGCAAAAGGAGGTTGCTCATCAAAAAGATGAATTTATATCTATAGAACATCTAATGAAGATAACTAAAATATATGCCCATGCTTTATATGAATTAGCAAAATGATTATGCTAAAAATTATAAAATTGTTTGACAAAATGTATATTCTAACATATAATAATTATGGTAATAAAATTAAACAATAAAGTAGAAGTGTCCGCTTCTCACCTTATAGCCAAGGCTCATAAGGTTAATAAAACTTATTAAAACATGGTCGGGAAAGACTATTTTATTTAATTTTGTTTATAAGCGGGTACTTGTACCTGCTTTTATTTTTTTAAATTTTAGGAGGTGTAGTAATATTAAAGAACTTCAAATTAATGAAGAGATAAGGGAAAAGGAAGTTAGGCTTATTGATGTAGATGGAGGGCAGATTGGAATAGTTCCAACTAAAAAAGCTATAGAGCTTGCCTATGAAAAAAAGTTAGATTTGGTGAAAGTTGCACCAAATGCTAAGCCACCAGTATGTAGAATAATGGATTACGGTAAGTACAAGTATGAATTAGCTAAAAAGGAAAAGGAAGCTAAGAAGAAACAAAAGATAATCAATATAAAAGAAGTTAGGATGACTCCTAATATTGAAGATCATGATTTAAATGTAAAGGCAAAAAAAGCTATAGGTTTTTTAAAAAATGGGGATAAGGTTAAAGTTAGTATAAGGTTTAGAGGAAGAGAATTAGGTCATACGGATATGGGAAAAGAAGTATTGTTAAAATTTGCGGAAGCTACTTCTGAATATGGGGTTATCGATAAAGCTCCCAAAATGGAAGGTAGAAATATGATCATGTACCTAGTTCCCAAAACTGAGTAAGTAGAGGAGGTAAAACATATGGCAAAGAAGAACAAGATGAAAACTCATAGAGGAGCAGCTAAAAGATTTAAAAGAACAGGAACTGGCAAACTTAGAAGATATAAAGCCTATAAAAGTCATAAGACTGGTAAGAAGTCTCCCAAAAGAGTTAGAAATCTTAGAAAACCAGCTTTAGTAAGCAAAGGAGATCAGAAGAGAATCGATTCATTGTTACCATAACAGTTAAACTAGAAATATTCAAATAAAGGAGGTACTTTAAATGGCAAGAGTAAAAAGCGGAGTTACTGCCAGAAAAAGACATAAAAAGGTATTAAAGCAAGCAAAAGGGTACTATGGTGCCAAAAGCAAATTATATAGACCAGCAAATCAAGCTGTTATGAAGTCCTTAGACTATGCTTATTCAGGACGTAAGCAAAGAAAAAGGGATTTTAGAAAGCTTTGGATTTCTAGGATAAATGCAGCAGCTAGACAAAATGGAATGAACTATAGTACATTTATAAATGGACTTAAAAAAGCAAATATTGAAATAAATAGAAAGATGTTATCAGAAATGGCAATTCACGATCCAGAAGGTTTTAAGGAATTAGTAGAAATAGCAAAAGGTGTCTAAATAAAAGTTCCGATTACGGAGCTTTTATTTTTTCAAAAAACTGATACTTTAGTGCTATTTATGGTACAATATTTATGGCTGTATATTTATTAGGAGGCTTATCATATGGCATTTATTAAAAAACATTTAGATAAATTAGAGCTAAATCCACCTAGATTTCTAGTTGTAGGTTTTGGAGTTTTAATAGTATTAGGAGCCATACTACTTAGTTTACCCATAGCTAGTAAAAATGGTGAAAGTATTGGTTTTATTAATGCACTATTTACTTCTGCTTCGGCTGTATGTGTTACAGGTTTGACAGTTGTAAACACTGCTGAACATTGGTCTTTATTTGGCCATATAGTTATATTGATTTTAATTCAAATGGGCGGTTTAGGGTTTATGACATCTGCTACTATTATGGCTCTTTTAGTAGGGAAAAAAATAAGTTTAAAAGAAAGATTAATTATTCGAGAACAATTAAATCAAGATTCCCTATCTGGTATGGTGAGATTGACTAGGTATGTTATAATATCTACTTTTATTATAGAAGGTATTGGTGCTTTATTGCTTTCAACACGATTTATTCCTATTTTTGGATTGATTAAAGGTATATGGTTTTCAATATTTCATGCCATATCTGCATTTTGTAATGCAGGTTTTGATATTATTGGGAATAGTATGATGTCTTTTGTAGGTGATTTTACAGTAAATTTGACTATATGCTTTTTAATCATAGTAGGGGGTTTAGGTTTTTCCGTATTAATAGATATTTCGAACAAGAAAAATTTTAATAGATTAAGCTTACATTCCAAACTAGTTTTAAGTATTACTATTGCATTGATAGCAATTGGGATGTTGATCATTTTTATAGTAGAAAGAAACAATCCAGACTCTTTAGGAGGGCTTTCTAAAGGAGAAAAGCTTTTAGCTTCTTTTTTTCAAGCGGTAATTCCTCGCACTGCTGGATTTAATTCTGTTGATATATCGAAAATATATGACACTACTGCATTTATAATGATTATACTAATGTTTATTGGAGGTTCACCAGGCTCTACAGCTGGAGGTATTAAAACTACTACATTTGGTGCTACATTATTAACTACTTTAGCAGTAATTAAAGGAGATAAAGATGTGGTTGTTTTTAAGAGGAGAATAAATCAACAAATAATAAATAGATCTTTAGCTATTGTTAGTATTGGACTAATTTTAATTTTAATTGTATCAGTAGTACTTACAATTACTGAAGAATCTTCTTTTTTAGATATATTATTTGAAACTACATCAGCTTTTGGAACTGTTGGATTGACAAGGGGTATAACTCCTAATCTATCAAATATTGGTAAGTTAGTGATTACTTTGACTATGTATGCAGGTAGAGTGGGTCCCCTTACTATGGCTTTTGCTTTTGCACAAAGACAAAAGCAATCCTTATACAGGCATTCTGAAGAAAATATTATAGTTGGGTAGAGAGGAGAAAGGATATGAAGCAATTTGTAGTTATAGGTTGTGGTAGATTTGGTTCAAGTGTTGCGGAGACATTATATAAATTAGGGCACGAAGTATTAGCTATAGATTTAGATGAAGAAAAGGTACAGGAAATATCTGGTAGAGTTACTTGTGCAGTACAAGCAGACGTTAGTGATGAAAAGGTGTTAATTGAACTAGGTATTAGAAATTTCGATGTAGTTATTGTAAGCATTGGTTCTAATTATCAAGCTTCTATAATGGCTACTTTAATAGCTAAGGAATTAGGTGTAAAATAGGTAATAGCAAAGGCTCATGATGAGCTCCATGGCAAGGTATTATCTAAAATAGGGGCGGATAGGATTATTTTCCCTGAAAGAGATATGGGTATTAGAGTTGCTCATAATTTAGTGTCCTCTAATATTTTAGATTTTATTGAACTTTCTCCAGATTATAGTATATTGGAAATTACTGCATTGGATAAGTGGATAAATAAAACATTGAGGGAGTTAAAACTTCCTTCAAGATATGGACTCAATGTTATGGCTATAAAACGAGGGGAGAATATAAATGTATCTCCCTATGCAGATGATATCATTCTTAAAGATGATATACTAGTAGTGGTAGGAAGTACTGATGATATTGAAAAGATAGAGCAAAGTGTTGGTGATTAGTATATGGTAAACATCAAAAGCTCTTCCAATTCTATAATTAAGGAGATAAAAAGCTTATATAAAAAAAAGAATAGATGGAAAAAGAAACAGTTTATAGTGGAAGGGATAAATATAGTAGAAGAGTGTATTGATAATGATTATCCCCTAATGTATATTATTTATTCAGATGAATTATTAAATGTAAAAGGGGGACAAAAACTTTTTGACAAGATAAACTTTCATCCTAGGTTAATCCATGTTACAGACCAATTGTATAGGGAAATATCCCAGATGGAAAACCCTCAAGGAATAATGGGAGTTTCAGAGTTTAGAGTAAACACCATAGATGAGTTAAATATATACAAACATATATCCTTACTGTTATTGGATAGGCTTCAAGATCCAGGGAATATGGGAACAATAATAAGAAGTGCTGATGCCTTTGGAATAGATGGAATTATAATTACAAAAGGTTGTGTAGATGTATATAATCCAAAGGTTATTCGTTCAACTATGGGTTCTATATTTAGGGTGCCAATATATCACGAGGATGATCCTATATTAGCAATAAGAAAATTAAAAACAAAAGGAATAAAGGTTTATACTACATCTTTGGGGGGAAATATATATACCTATGAAGTAAATTTTAAACTTCCTTTCCTCCTTGTAGTAGGCAATGAATCTAGTGGGGTATCTTCATCAATTTATTCTGTATCTGATAGTTTAATAAAGATCCCTATGATAGGAGATGCAGAATCATTAAACGTAGCTATAGCATCATCAATAGTAATGTATGAATCACTTAGACAGCGTAGTCAATAAATCTTGTATTTTGAATATATAGGTGATATAATCTATTAAAAAGTTTAGACCTTTTGACCTGCTTTTATGAAGGTTTAGGTCTTGTTTTTTATCAGAAAGGAGCTTTGTAATGAAAGATAGATTAAAAAAGATAAGAGAAGAAGCTATAAATAACATCAAATCAGTAGATAATTTAGATAAACTTGAAAAAATAAGAATAAAATATATGGGGAAAAAAGGTGAATTAACATTAGTTCTTAGAGAGATGGGAAAACTATCTAAAGAAGAAAGACCTATTATAGGTCAGTTAGCTAATGATATTAGAGGGGAAATAGATAAAGAATTATCTTTAGCTAGAGAAAGGATAAAAGAAGAATTAAAAGCTGAAAGAATAGAAAGGGAAAAAATCGACATAAGTATATCTAAAAAAAGTAAACGTCTAGGTCATCGTCATCCTCTTTTATCTACTATTGAAGAATTGCAAGATTTATTTATTAGTATGGGATTTAGTGTAATAGAGGGACCAGAGATAGAAACTGTAGAAAACAATTTTGATGCACTAAACTCACCAGAAAATCATCCTTCTAGGGATTTGACAGATACCTTTTATATAACTGAAGATATTTTGTTAAGAACTCATACATCTCCTGTTCAAATAAGGGCTATGAAGGAGATGAATCCACCACTTAGGATTGTTTCTGCAGGTAGAACTTTTAGATTTGATGATGTGGATGATACCCACTCGCCAATGTTTCATCAATTGGAAGGTTTGGTAGTAGATGAAAATATAACTATGGCTAATTTAATGCATACTATAGATATTTTTATTAAAGAACTATTTGGTAAGGATATGAAAACTAGATTTAGACCTCACTATTTTCCTTTTACTGAACCTAGTGCTGAAGTAGATGTATCTTGTTTTAAGTGTAAAGGTGAAGGATGTCCTGTATGTAATGGAACTGGCTGGAGCATGGAGCTTTTAGGATGTGGCATGGTGCATCCGAAGGTTTTGAAAAATTGTGGAATTGATCCAGAAAAATATAGTGGCTTTGCTTTTGGTATGGGGATAGACAGAATTACTATGGTTTAATATGGTATAGATGATATACGGCTACTATTTGAAAATGATAATAGATTTTTAGAACAATTTTAAACAGTTTAAGGAGGAATAAAATGCTATTACCAATAGAATGGCTGAAAGAATATATAAATATAGATGCAGATACAAAAACTTTAGCAGATAAACTTACTTTATCTGGTTCTCATGTTGAATCCATTATTAGTTTAGATAAAGGAATTAGAAATGTAGTGGTGGGTAAAGTTTTAAAGATAGAGAAACATCCTAATGCAGATAAATTACTTATAACTAGTGTAGATGTAGGAGATGAAACTTTACAGATAGTTACTGGAGCTACAAATTTAAAAGAAGGAGACTATGTTCCCGTAGCTTTAATAGGTGGAAAGCTTTTAGATGAAAATTACATAGATAAGACTAATTTTAGAGGAGTAGATTCCTATGGGATGTTATGTTCATTAAGAGAATTAGGTTTTAGTGACAATATTATTCCTAAATCTCAGAGAGATGGCATATTTGTATTGAAAGGGAATTACAAATTAGGTGATGATATCAATGAGATTTTAAATTTAGAAGATGAAATATTGGAATTGGAAATTACCCCTAATAGATCTGATTGCCTAAGCATAGTAGGAATGGCAAGAGAAGTAGCCGCTACTTTTAATGAAAAACTTATTATTCCTAAAATTGAAGTTTTAAGTGAAAAAGGAAATGTAAAAGATTATATAAACTCAGTAAAAGTAGATGAAAAATTATGTAATAGATATTATGTTAGGGTTATAAAAGATGTAAGGATTGAAGAATCTCCCTTATGGCTTCAATTAAGACTTATGAAAGCAGGGGTTAGACCAATAAATAACATAGTAGATATTACTAATTATGTTATGCTAGAATATGGTCAACCTCTTCACGCTTATGATATGGAAAAGTTAAGAGGAAATCATATATATGTTAGGCAAGCAAAAGAAGGTGAAAAAGTAAAGACAATCGATGGAGTTGAAAGATCTCTTAAACCTTCTAACTTGGTTATAGCTGATGATGAAGGTGCTATTGGAATAGCTGGTGTTATGGGGGGTATGGATACAGAGATTACTGAAGATACTACTATAGTAGTGTTGGAATCTGCTAATTTTAATAGTAAGTCCATACGTATTACTTCTAAAGAGTTTGGATTAAGAACAGAAGCTTCAGCACGTTTTGAAAAGGGAATTGATCCAAATCTATGTGAAATTGCAGCAGAAAGAGTTTGTCAATTGATTGAACAAATTGGTGCAGGCATCGTTGTGGAAGGCAATATAGATGTATTTAAAAACCCAGTGGATCAAAAGATTATTCAATTAAGGCCAGATAGAGTTAATAAATTATTGGGGACTAAGTTATCTTTGGAAGATATGAGTAAATATTTGGAAAGATTAGAACTTAGTGTAGTCAAAAAAGGTGATAACTTAGAAGTGACCATACCATCTTTTAGACTTGATTTAAATAGTGAAGTAGATTTAATAGAGGAAATAGGCCGATTGCATGGTTTTCATAATATAAAAACCAAACCTCTAGTGGGAGTATTGACTAGAGGGAAAAAACCTTATGGGAAAATTATTGAAAACAAAGCTAAGTTAATTTTGCAAGGATTAGGATTAAATGAAGTGTTGACCTATTCCTTTGGAAGTCCTAGGGTATACGATAAGTTGAAAATAGCGGAAAATAGTCCATTAAGAAATTATATAAAAATAATGAATCCTTTAGGGGAAGAATACAGTGCTATGAGGACTACTTTAATTCCCAATATATTAACTTTATTAAGTAGAAATTACAACTATGGAGTTAAAGAATGTTTTGTATATGAGATTGGCAATATATTTATTCCTAAAGAGTTACCTATAAAGGATTTACCTATAGAGAAAAAAATGTTGTCTATAGGCATGTATGGATGTGGAGATTTTTATGATATTAAGGAGGTAATAGAGATTCTTCTCGAAAGATTAGGAATGAGAGATATAGAGTTTTCTCGAGAAGAAAACAATCCATCTTTTCATCCCAACAGAACTGCAAAAATCTCCTATAAAGAACAGCCCTTAGGTGTTGTTGGAGAAATTCATATAGATGTAATGGGAAATTTTGATATAAAGGAAAGGGTTTATGTAGCTTATTTGGATTTTGATATGATTATAGAGGAAGCAGTTCTTGAAAAAAGATATAAACCATTACCTAAATACCCTGCTATTATGAGGGATATTGCAGTTGTTGTAAACAGAGATGTATTAGTAGGAGAAATCGAAAAGATTATATGGCAAAATGGAGAAGGATTAATTGAAGATATACAATTATTCGACATATATGAAGGGGATCAAATAATGAAGGGCAAGAAGAGTATTGCTTTTTCTATAATTTATAGATCTTATGATAGGACATTAAAAGATGATGAAGTAAATAGAATACAAGATAATATAATAAAGGATTTAGAAAACAAATTTGACGCAAAACTTAGAAGCTAGGAGTAGATATATCTACTCCTTTTTACAAAAAAATGAAGGAAAACAAACAATTATGTAGAATATGTTAAGTAATAAATGATAAGAGGAGAGGGTAAGTTATGACAGGAAAGAAAAAAGTAGATGTCCTTATAGATGGTCGTAACTTTACAGTGGTAGGGGATGGTTCTGAAGAATATATACGAAATTTAGCCTCCTACGTAGATGAAAAGATCAAGGAAATGTCTAGTAAAAATGATAAATTAAGTACTTCTATGGCTGCAATTTTAGCAGCATTAAATATGGCTGACGAACTCTATAAGACTAAAAAAGAATTAAATAATCTAAAAAGTGAAGCTAAAGCCCCTATGGAACAATATGATACCCTTATAAATCAATTGGAAAAAGCCAAAATGGAAATATATGAATTAGAAGAAAGTTGCGATTCCTATAAGGATGAGCTATTGGAGACAAAGAGGGCATATGATGATTTACGTAAAAGTATAGAGGAGCAAAATCAAGCTTTAATATTGAAGGAAAGGGAGCTAGAGGAAAGCCAGAAGATGATTAAAAAGTTACAAGACAAAGTTTTTGATAACCAAATAGAATTGATTGAAACTAAAAAGGAACTAGAAGAGGCTTTAAAGACCTTTGAAAGAGAATCAAATATTTTTAACAAGGAGGAAGTATAAATAGGTGGTGAAAAACAATATAGAGTTATTAGCTCCTGCAGGCAATATGGAATCCTTATATGCAGCTATCCAAAATGGTGCTGATGCTATTTATTTGGGAGGTAAGATGTTTAGTGCAAGACAATATGCTAATAATTTTTCCGATGAGGAATTAAAAAAAGCTGTAGAATATGCCCATATCAGGAATGTGAAGGTATATGTTACAGTGAATATTCTTATAGATGATAAAGAAATGGAAGAAACATTAAATTATATCAGATATTTATATGATATAGATGTGGATGGGCTAATCATACAAGATCTAGGACTTGCTTATTTAATCAGAAAAGTATTTCCTGATTTTGAATTACATGGAAGTACCCAGATGACTGTAAACAATTTGCCAGGAGCTATATTTTTGCAAAGATTAGGTTTTAATAGGGTTGTATTAGCAAGGGAAGTACCTATAGATGAAATAAAGCATATACAGGATAATTCAGATATTCAGTTAGAAGGGTTTATCCATGGAGCATTGTGTGTTTGTTATTCAGGACAGTGCTTAATGAGCAGTATATTAGGGGGACGAAGTGGCAATAGGGGAAGATGTGCTCAACCTTGTAGAATGCCCTATAGTTTAGTAGATTATGAGTCTAAGTCGGAGATTTTTAGTTCATGGAATAATAAACATCTTCTTAGTCCTAGGGATTTAAATACATTGGATTATATCGATGAAATTATTAATAGTGGCGTAATCTCATTAAAGATAGAAGGGCGAATGAAAAAACCTGAATATGTAGCTACTGTGGTTAAAAATTATAGAAAAGTTTTAGAGTATGGTAAAGAGTCTATTACCCATAAGGATAGAGATGATATAACTCAGATATTTAATAGAGGTTTTACTAAAGGCTATATGTTAGGTGCTTTTGGCAGAGAGATTATATCCTATGATAGACCAGATAACAGAGGTGTATTAGTGGGTAAGGTAATTAAAATAGATAAAAATGATGTATATATAGAATTTTTTCAAGATGTAGAAAAGGGAGATGGGGTAGAATTTGAAACCTACAATGGAGATAGAATAGGTATAGTACTGGATTTCAAAGGGGAAAAAGGCAAAGTAACTAAAATTACAAATATTCCCAATATATTATTAAATTCAGATGTATATAGAACGTCTAGTGAGAGTTTATTAAAAAGAGCAAGAGAATCCTATGAACAAGAAAATATTAAATATCCCATATACATGAAAGTATATATATCTATAGGAAGGCCTGCTATGCTTTATTTAACCTATGAGAATATAAATATAGAGGTTCAATCTGATAATTTGGTTGAAAAAGCAAAGAAAATATCCTTAACGAAAGAAAGAATATTAGAGCAGTTATCCAAACTTAATGATACGGTATATTATCCAGTTGATATTCAAATTGAATTAGATGAGGATGCTTTTATGTCTATAAGTGATATAAATAAATTAAGGCGTGATGCTATAGACCAATTGAACAATATACGTAAGAACAAAAATAATCGCAAACCAATTTCTAATGAAGAATATGAGTTTTTAATCAATAAACATTTGAATCTAACAAATAGAGTTGTAAAAGGGAAAAACAAAGTGTCAGTAAGTGTAAAAAACAAAAAACAATTTGAGCAGTTAAATTTGAGCAAATTAGATAGGATATACATTGGTTTTGAGGATTCGTTGAAGGATGTATTACACAAGGTAAAAGAAAAAAATATAGAAACATATTTGATGACTGATAGGATTCTTCATAGAAAAGGGTTGGAAATTTTAAAAGAAAAGATAATAGATATAGGGGATTTATTAGACGGTATATCTGTATCTAACATAGGAACGTTTAAATTTATAAAGGATAATTTCGATAAGAATATACATGGAGAAATTGGATTAAATATTTTCAATAGTTATACCATAGAATTATTAAAGAATTTTGGGATTAAAGGTATTACATTATCACCAGAGCTAAATATGAAGCAAATAAAAAATATTAAAAAATTAGATGGAATACTATATGAATCCATAGGATATGGATATATTCCGTTGATGATTACAAAACACTGTCCTATAGCATTGGTGAAAAATTGCCATAATGATAAAAATTGTGATATTTGCCATTATAATAAAGGATATGGTTTAAGAGATAGAAAGGGTATAGATTTCTATATGGATAGAAGCAAAGGTTGTACTACAATATATAATTCTGTTCCATTGATGATATTGGACCACATTCATCAGATATATAATAATGGTATAGATATGATAAGATTGGATTTTACCTTTGAAAATGAAGGCATAAAAGAAATACAGGAAATATATTATGACTATGCAAATAATAGAATAGACAGAGAAATAGTTGAGAAATTTATTCAGAATTACAGAAGCAAAAAACATATAACAAAAGGCCATTATTTTAGAGGCGTTATATAACACAGAGGTGATCTAATGGAAGCAAAAACCTATAAGGTATTGGAATATGATAAAATTGTTAAAATGCTTGTAGAAAAAGCAGAATCTCAACTAGGCAAAAATATGGCTAAAAATATTAAAGCTTCATCAGATATAGAAGAAGTTGAATATATGCAAAGGGAAACTCAAGAAGCTTTGAAATTGTTTATAGATAAGGGTACTCCTCCTTTATATGGAATTTATGATATTTCTCATGAATTGAAGATGGCAGAGATTGGAGGGGTATTAAGCCCTGGTTCACTGCTAAAAATATCCGACTCTTTAAGGGTTTCACGGAATTTAAAAAGATATATTAAAGAGGTTAGAGAACAAGGGAAATTGGATTATCCCATTGTTCAGGGGTTAATAGAAGATTTAAGGACTTTTAAGACTATTGAAGAAGAAATAAACAATGCAATCGTTGGAGAAGATGAAATATCGGATAATGCAAGTGGGGCTCTTAGGAGCATACGAAGGCAGATAATGAATAAAAACGATTCCATTAAAGATAAATTAAATTCTATTACCAATTCCAACAAGTATAAGAAGTATTTACAAGATAGCATAGTAACTGTAAGAGATGGGAGATATGTGGTACCAATAAAGCAGGAATACAAAAGCTATTTTCCTGGAATAGTTCATGATCAATCCTCTAGCGGTGCCACTTTATTTGTGGAGCCTATGGCAGTAGTAGAGTTAAATAATGAACTGAGGGAATTGGAATTAAAAGAAAAGGAAGAAATTGAAAAGATATTACGCAAGCTGTCGAATTTAGTTGCAGAAGAAGCCTCATCTATAAAAAACAACCAAAAAATACTTCAAAGATTGGATTTTATATTTGCTAAAGGTAAATTGGCATTAGAGATGAATGGTACTAAACCTAATCTTAACAATAAAGGATATATAAATATTAAGCAAGGAAGACATCCTTTGTTAAAGGTAGATAAAGTAGTTCCTATAGACATATATATTGGAAAGGATTTTAACACTTTAGTTATAACAGGTCCTAATACAGGTGGAAAGACAGTAACTTTAAAGACTGTGGGATTATTAACATTAATGGGGCAATCTGGTCTTCATATACCAGCAGATTTTGATTCTGAAATAGGAGTATTTGATCAAATATTTGCTGATATTGGTGATGAACAGAGTATAGAACAGAGTTTGAGTACTTTTTCTTCCCATATGACTAATATAGTTAATATATTAGAAAAGGTAGATGAAAATAGTCTTGTTTTATTTGATGAATTAGGAGCTGGTACTGATCCTACTGAAGGAGCAGCTTTAGCTATGTCTATACTAGAACATTTATTGAAAAAGAACATAAGGACTATAGCAACCACTCATTATAGTCAATTGAAGATATATGCTTTGACAACAGAAGGAGTTAGAAATGCTTCAGTAGAATTCGATGTAGATACCTTAAGCCCTACTTACAGATTGCTTATAGGCGTACCAGGGAAATCCAATGCTTTTGAAATATCTAAGAGGCTAGGTCTTCAGGATTATATAATAAACTATGCTAAAACATTGGTTTCAAAAGAAAGTGTAGAGTTTGAAGATGTATTACAAGCTATAGATAGAGATAGAAAAATTATAGAGGAAAATCGATTTGAAGCAGAGAAGCTGAAATATGAAGTGGAAAAGTTAAAAGAAGAGTTAAGTAGAGAAAAGGAAAAAACAAAGGAAACTAAAGAAAAAATTATATTAAAAGCTAAAGAAGAAGCTAGGAATATTCTTAGAGCTGCAAAAGAGGAATCGGATAATATAATAGAAGAGTTAAGACAAATATCTCAGGATATAGAGAAAGAAAGAAGTAAAAAGATTTACCAATCTCAAGAAAAATTAAGATTGAAGTTGAATGAAGTAGAAAATTCTATATCCGATGATATACTAAATGTAAAATCTAATGAACCACCAAAGAATCTCAAAATAGGAGATACAGTAGAAGTGCTATCCTTAAATCAAAAAGGGACTGTACTTGAATTACCAGATGAAGATGGAAATGTAGTTGTACAGGTGGGGATTATGAAGGTAAATGTTCATATTTCCACTTTAAAGAGGGCTGAATCAGATGAACTGGATAAGGGTAAGGTTAGCACCAAAAATATAATAAGGACTAAGTCAGCAAATGTAAAAAAGGAAATAGATTTGAGAGGAAAAACTTTAGATGAGGCATTACAAGATTTGGATAAATATATTGATGATGTATATCTAGCGGGTATTAAGGAGGCTTATATTATTCATGGTAAAGGCACTGGAGTTTTGCGTAGTGGCATTAATTCTTATTTAAAAGGACACAAGCATATAAAATCTTCTAGAATGGGTAAATATAACGAGGGTGGAGATGGGGTAACAGTGATAGAATTGAAATAACTCCTTGAATTAATTTAAGTAATATTGTATATTATAGATTAATAAATAAATATTTAAATCCATTGAAGAAGAGAGTAGAGTATACATTTTGTTTCAGCGAGCTGGAGATGGTGTGAGCCAGTACAGAAAGTATATTTGAAAAGAACTTCTGAGGATAAATCTGAAATAATATTAGGATATTACGCTGATAGCGTTATAAACTTCGAGTGGGCATTAGCCAACAAGAGTGGTAACACGGGATAGCTCTCGTCTCTTATAAGAGATGAGGGCTAAATTTAATTAATATTAGAGGGAGGAATGAATATGATAGATTTTAAAAAGGAAGTAGTAAATTGTATACATGAAGTAGAGAGCAATTTATCCAAAGATGAAATAGAAGCATTGATAGAGATTCCACCCAATTATGATATGGGTGATTATGCATTTGCATGTTTTAGATTAGCCAAAGTGTTTAAAAAAGCGCCTAATATTATTGCAAAAGAGTTAGCTGATAAAATTCAGAGAAATGAATATTTCGAAAAAATTGAAAATGTTGGGCCTTATGTAAATTTTTCCGTAAACAAAGAGAAATTAACAGAAACAGTACTCAATGAAATAGTAGAAAAAGGGGATAAATTTGGATCTTCAAATGTAGGCAAGGATAGGACAGTATTAGTTGAATTTTCATCACCTAATATTGCTAAACCCTTTCATATAGGGCATATTAGGACTACAGTTATAGGGCATTCCATATATAGAATATATAAATTTCAAGGCTTCGATACAAAAGCATTAAATCATTTAGGAGATTATGGAACTCAATTTGGAATGCTTATTGTTGCATATAAAAAATGGGGAGATAAATCAATTATAGAGAAAGATCCTATAAACGAACTGTTAAAACTATATGTTAAATTTAATGAGGAAGCTGAAAAAGATGAAAGTTTGATGGAAGAGGCTAGATACTGGTTTAAAGAATTAGAAAATAAAAATGAAGAGGCCCTTAAACTTTGGCAATGGATTAGGGATATTAGTTTGAAAGAATTTAATAAAGTATATGATATGTTAAAGATTAAATACGATTCCTATAATGGAGAGTCTTTTTATTCAGACAAGATGCCACAGGTAATAGAAGAATTAGAAGAAAAAGGGCTTCTAAAGGAATCAAAGGGAGCTTGGATAGTGGACTTAGAACCTTATGATATGCCTCCAGCTTTAATAAAGAAAAGTGATGGCTCTACGCTTTACATTACAAGGGATTTAGCAGCAGCTATATATAGAAAAGAACACTATGATTTTTATAAAAATATTTATGTAGTAGCTTCAGAGCAAAACCTTCATTTTAGACAATTAAAAAAGATTTTGGAATTAATGGGATATGACTGGGCAAAGGATTGTATCCATGTGAATTTTGGTATGGTTAGTTTAGAAGATGGTAGTTTATCAACACGCAAAGGTAGAGTTATTTTTTTGGAAGATGTATTAAACAAGGCAATTGAAAGTACATTAAAAATCATAGAAGAAAGAAATCCAAATTTGGAAAATAAAGAAGAAGTAGCAAAGCAAATTGGAATAGGAGCTGTAGTATTTCAGGAATTATTCAATAGCAGAATAAAAGATTATGTTTTCAGTTGGGATAGGACTCTTAGCTTTGAAGGAGAAACAGGACCCTATGTTCAATATACTCATGCAAGGGCTAATAGTCTTTTAGAAAAGGGCAAATTTAGAATAGAAGATGAAGTGGATTACCATCTATTGAAAGAAGATGATGAGACAAACTTGGTGAGATTATTATACAAGTTTCCAGATGTGGTTTTAGATGCAACTTATAAATATGAACCTTCTTTTGTTACAAGACATGTAGTTGAAATAGCTAAGGCTTTTAATAAATTTTATAACTCCTGCCCTATTTTATCAGTAGAAGAGGAGTTAAAGAAAGCTAGATTAATGTTGGTATTTGGAACTAAAACTGTAATCAAAACTGGTTTGTTCTTGCTAGGTATGGAAGCTCCAGATAGGATGTAGGAGAGGATATGATGGATGATAGGAAAATTATCAAACCTCTATTATTTGCTTTTAATGAGGACATTAGACTGAATAATAGACCTTCTCATATTACGGATTTAATGGTGTTAACCATTAAATCCTTAATTCCTTCAGAAAATAATGTAAAAGTATATATTGATTATAAACGATTTAGTGAAGAGATTAAACTATGGAAATATTATAAGCATGGGGAGAATAATTCTATATTGAATATATTAGGAAATAAAGACTCCTTTATATATTGGAATGAAGAAGATGATACTGCTTATCTTCGATTAATTCCAATAGTGTTGGTAAATAAAGAATACACCTATGTTCAAGAGGAAATAATAAAAAATTTATTGTTTACTACAGGTAATTTGGAGACTTTAATTGAAGGGATTATATTATCTAAATTGTTATATCTTTTAATCAATGAAGAAAAAAATATAATTGAAAAGTTAAAGGAACAGTTAATCAATTTTTCTCAAGTGGATTTTATAGAAAAATATGCTGACTATATTAGATTACCCTTAAATACATATCCAGGAAACTTTACAGTAGCTTTTGAACAGTATAAGATAGATGCAATCAATGTATTAAATTTTTCACATTCAAAATATTTTTATACACTTAAGGATTGTTTGGGATCTATATTTAATGGTAAGTTAGGAAGTACTTTATTTGGAAAATCCATAAACTCATTAATAAAAGATGTAGACGTAGAAAAATATACTAAGGATGATTTTTATGAAGAGTTGTGCATCTATATTTATAATCTGAGAAAGGGAAGGATTAATCCTGAAGCTTTAAGAATAGAAAAATATTGTCTTCCAGATGTTTTTCAGTTTAATGTTGGGGATGAGTTTTATCACTCTTTATTAAATTATACTAAAATAATAAAAAAAGAATATGCTAAAGATAAAACCATTCTACTTTTAAGTACTAAATCTGGTATATATAAATTTATAAATTAAACCTTCCTTAATTGGAAGGTTTATTTTATGTATATAGCTTAAATCAATAGGAATCGTTTAAATAGGCTAAGAATTCTTCTTCACTACTTTCTGATAGAGAAGATAATTCTTTTAAGATATTCTCCCTTAAAGTTAAAAAAGATTGAATGTTGGTATGGGTACCAGTGTACTCTAGGGCCTCTATTATCATAAGCATATCTTGTTTAGACATTTCTTGGATAGAAATTTTGTCGAATTTTCTCATGAAATATCTCCTTTCATAAAATGATGTATTAATTATATTCTATACTTTTTTGTATAAACCTTCAATATGTCTATAAGTGGATTTAATAATGTTAATAAAACTATTTAATAAAGATTAGAATAGTTTGTGTTATAATGGAAATAGTTTAAAAAAAAGAGAGGTTGAAGACATGAAGACGATATTAACTACTTTAAATTCAAAGTATATCCATACTGCGCTTTCAATTAGATATTTAAAGTCCTATTCCCAGGATATAACTGATATTGATTTAATGGAGTTTACTATTAATCAAAACGTGGATTTTATAGCTGGTGAAATATATAAAAGGAATCCAGATATTATTGGTTTTTCTACTTATATATGGAATAGGGATAAAACTTTAAAGGTATGTGAAACCATAAAACTTGTTTACCCTGATGTAAAGATAATACTGGGAGGCCCTGAAGTGTCTTTTGATGGTCAGGATCTAATGGATGAACACTGGTATATCGATTTCATTGTCTATGGAGAAGGGGAAATTACCTTCAAAGAATTATTAGAGAGCATATTAATGGTAAAAAAAGACTATAGTTATATAAATGGACTAATCTATAGAAAAGGAGATTCTATTATTCAAAATCCCCCTAGGAAACTGATTAAAAACTTAGATAATATCCCATCTCCTTATAGTTTTATTGGTGATGAATTTAAGAACAAGATAGTATATCTTGAAAGTTCAAGAGGCTGCCCATTTAATTGTCAGTTTTGTTTATCATCGACTATAAAGGGGGTAAGGTATTTTAGCTTAGATAGGGTAAAGGAGGACTTAGAAAAGCTTATAGATGCAAAAGTAAAGCAAGTTAAGTTTGTGGATAGAACTTTTAATGCTAACAAGGAATATGCAATGGAGATAATGAATTTTATTATGGAAAAAGATCCCCATAATATGAATTTTCATTTTGAGGTTACAGCCCATTTACTAGATGATGATATGCTTAAATTTTTAAAAAGAGCTAAAGAAGGATTATTCCAATTTGAAATAGGAGTACAGTCTACTAATGTAAAAACATTAGAGGCTATTGGCAGAAAAACTAATTTACCTAAATTAAAAAAAGTAACTGAAGAGATAAAAAGCTATAATAATATACATCAGCATTTAGATTTAATTGCAGGTTTACCCTATGAGGATTATGATAGTTTTAAGGACTCTTTTAATTATGTGTATGAAATAAAACCAGAAAAAATACAATTGGGTTTTTTAAAACTTTTAAAGGGTTCTGGTCTAAGGAATAAAAGGGGAAAATATGGATTTAAGTTTTTAGATTCTCCTCCATATGAAGTATTGGAAACAAATTATATAAAATATGAAGAAATGTTAAAATTAAAAGGAATAGAAGATTTAGTAGAAAAATATTATAATGAAGGGTATTTTGAACACTCAATTGAGTATATTATAAAAAATCATTATAAAAGCTCATTTGATTTTTATGAAGATTATTTAAAATATTGGGAAATGCGGGAATTTAATTGGGTATCCCATAGCAGAAATAGATTATATGAAATATTGATACATTTTTGCAAACATAAAGGTTTTGTAGATTTTAATATTATTATGGAAGTGATAAAATATGATTATATATATAATAATAAAAACCCCAATATTCCTAAATTTTTTCTAAGAGAAGAAGTAGCTTTAATTCAGAGAAATAAACACAATATATTAAAAGATGGTAATATATTGTATGACCTTCTGCCTCACTATAAAGATAAAGCTACAAAGGATATAATAAACCAAGTTCATATTGAAAAGTTTAAAATAGATATTATTCAATTAATAGATAGAGCATACAATGTGACTACAGATATTATACAGGATAGCTATATTTTGTTTGAATACAGAGATGGGGTCATAAATAGATGTTCAAGTTATGATATAACTGATTATATTTAAAGGAGTGACGAAAGTTGAATTTAATAAAGGATTTGTTACTAGTAAATAAATTAACTGTGAAGAAAAGCATAAAAAGTTTTAGTAAAAATTGGATGTTAATATTTACAGGTCTGGTTTATACTTTGCTAAATATTTTAATATTGTTTATATTGAATACTTTTTTTAAAGGGCCTTTGTATATATTAGTAGGATTTATAATGGCTATTGTAAGTAGTAGTCTGATATCCAATTATCTATATCTTCTATCTAATATTATAAATTATGATAGGATAACCATGGGAAATTTTAAAGAAGGATTTAAATTTTATCTATGGAAGATATATGGAGTATTTTTTATAGCGTGGATTGCAAATTATTTATTGTCTTTATTAACTGGAATACTTGGAACAAGTGGAGATTTAGTGAATAAAATAATTAGTATTATAATTTTAATTGGATTAAATCCTTTACCAGAGACTATATACCAAAAATATTATTCGCCTTTTGAAAGCATTCAATATGCTTTTGAGTTTATGAAAGGGAATTGGTTTAATTGGCTACTACCAAATATATTATTGTATTTACTCTTATATTTAGTTACTGGAAAGGTTATAGTGGATTTATTTGCAACCCACTTAAGTTTTGGCTTGGATTTAAGCCTTAAAGGTATAGGGATATATATTTTAGGACAGGTAGTTTTTTCATTTATTATGATATATAGGGGACATTTATTCAAATTGTTAAGTACTAGTACTAGAAGGAAAAGAATGTATATGAATGAATTTTATGACTAGAAGGTGAAACCATGAAGACGATAGATGAATATTTTAAACAAAACACGGATAAAATTTCTTTTTTAGAACTTAAAAAAGGTACTAATATACAAATTGGGGATTTTATCCTTCAAGAAGATTTACCTATGCCTATCTTGATAGACACTTTGATAGAAGGAATAAAAGAGGGAAATATTTATAAAGAAATTGAAATATCCCATGTAATAGACGGAATCATTTTTTTGATGGGAATCGATATTAATTTTAAATACAATGAAGAATACAAAAAATTACTATATGAATATAATCCTAATATTGAAGATTATATCCTATATACAGGATTTAAATATATAGTAGATAACAATATAGAAC
>JAAYFV010000141.1 GCA_012728075.1 Tissierellia bacterium | reverse complement strand
TCTCCACCTTCAATACATCTTTAAAGGAAAAATACATGAGAAATATTGAAATAATAACTAAAAATACTGCTAATATACCTTCTATCATAAAAATTAAGGACTTGTCTACTCTTCTGCCTCCTTCAGCTAAAGTAATAAGACCTTTTATTCCTTCTCCTTGATAATTACTAAATCCTAATCCATATGGAATAGCAATAAAATATATGAACAATGTGGCTAATAAAAAGATAATCCCTTTCTTATATTCCTTATTGAATAATTGTCCAATTCCTGGAAATAGGAAAGTGCAATAGGCAATTTTAGGTTTAGCTTTTTCTACTTCAATAGGGGTTCTCCTTCTTATATCAGCAATATTAGAATTTAGTACTTTTAAACTCAACTTAGTATTTTCTTTAATTTCATGCCTTTTATTCTTCACAAATTCCTTATTAGCTTTTAAAGGAGATTCATAAGATTTTAATATCAGTGCTTTTTTATATTTTTCTTTAAGAATTTTAGTTTCATTTACTTGAGCTTTTTTTGAAATAATCCCTTCTTTTCTTTTAGATTTTAATCTATTCTTTTCTTCTTTTAAAAATCGTTTTTGTTCCTTTTTAAACTCATTTAATTCTTTTTTAAATTTTTTCTCATTATGTTTATCTATATTCTTCCTATCCTCTATGGCATTTTCTATTTCAATTGTTCCATCAATTATGCTATCTATTATATGTGGTAACTCTTCCATTAAAAGTTTGTTACTTTTATATTCTAATTCTGCATCATAGGTTAAATCTATATAGTCCTTATAAAATTTACATTTTTCTTGGGCTAAAAATAATTGAATTTTAAGTCTTTTTGCTCTATAAGGTAATGATTTATCTAGTTTTTTTGCAAAATCTCTCTTCTTTTTATTCAATGCTTTTAAAAATATCTTTTCCTCATATTTAAATTCCTTTAATTTTATATTATATGGATGGGTATTCTTATTCTTTTTAAGTTTCTTTATTTCCATTTTTATTTTATGTTTAGATTTTGGATCTGCTTTTTTATATTTTTCATTTAATTGTGCTATTTCATACAAGTATAAGTTTTTTCTTTTATATGAATTTCCCAGTTCATCATATAAAAACTCATTATAACTAATCAACTCACTCCCACCTTTTATCAATTTACCCTATTGTCCATAAACTTGTTTAAAGATAATAGGGTTATTATCAATATTATATAGCATATTATATTGATATAAAAAAATATAGAATCAAATTTCAATTCAATTAATATAAAAGCTAAATTTCCTAACAATAGTACAGTCCATATATATATAAATATCTTATTGATTTTAGAACGTTTAAACACAAAATATGAATAAATACCTAAAATCATAGGAACTATGATCTTAATAAAAAAATGACTAAGATTAGCTGATACATATAATTGATAATAATCTACATCTTCAACAATTGTTTCCCCTAATTCTTTTAATTTATTTAGCCATTCTCTATAAATGTTTATGTCCTTTACATTTATCATCACTTCTATGCAATTTGAAAATATGATTATAGAACAAAGTATCAATATCAAATAAAGATATTTTTGAGGTAGTTTTGTGCTTGAATCCATAATTTTCACATGCCCTCCTATTTAAAATAAGGCATAGGGAAGAAAGCGTAACCATTCTTCCCGCCTTATTATTAATCCTTAGAAATTTTGCATCATAGCATCAAAGGATGCTTTTACTTCTTTATAGGCATCTTCTGGAGTAGCAGGTTTTGTATTAGGCCATGAAAGAATTGCATTCTTCCAAGTATCCCAAACAGAACCCCATTCTATAAATAATGGACGAGCTGGAGCGTTTTCATAAGATTCAATAACTGCTTTAATTATTGTTTTATCCGTTTCAGACAAATCAGAGTCTTCATAATCAGATATTGGTACATTTTCTAGTATTTTACCAGTAGCTTTGAAAAATTCCACTGCGTATTCAGGATTTACTACTTCTTCTATGAATTTTTGAGCAAGTAACATTTTCTCTTCATTTTCTTCTACTCTAGAATTTATCGCTAAACCCCATCCACCTTTCCAGTGAGCTAAAGGTCTTCCATTAATAGTAACACTATCTATGGATAATATTTCTAAATCTTCTCCCTCATTTGCAAGATTAGATAGACTTCCTGTGGACCAAGGTCCTTCAAGTCTTAAAGAAGCGCTTCCACCAGTGCTAAATGCAGAATCCATATATCCCCAAGCTGCATCCTCATCCCAAAGGGAAGTCTTAGCTTCATCATGGGCTTTCCAATAATTAAATAAAGCTGTAAATACCTCTTGTTTCTCCTTTGGCAATTCATCAAACTCTAAAGTCAAGTCTGAGAATAAATTTCCAGATTCATCTTTTCCAAGTAATTCTATCTCTGCTGAATTTGTTACTGCAACTCCATACCAAGCATCAAATACTGGTATCAACATGTCTTCAGCTTCTAATTCAGTAAATTCTATAGTTTTAGATAAATCTATACCATGAGCTTCTGCATTGGATTTGTTGGCAAATATAATTAAAGTTTCTATATTCATAGGAAATGCAAGATAATCGCCTTCTACATTAAAATTGCCACCTAATCCTTCATCGTAGTTAGAAAATCCTCCTACATTTTCTGCCATGGTTTTAGCATCCATAGCAGCTAAAGCTTCATTTTGTGCTAGTCCATATATTCTATCTGCTGGAATAGCAAATACATCTGCTACGTCTTTATTTGTAACATCTGTTGCATCCAAAACATCTAAATGATCAAAAGAACCAGTTACTATAAATTCAATCGTTGCATCTGGATATACTTCTTTAACCCTTTCAGCTGCTTTTTCATAATGAGGTAGCCATTCTTCCTCCACTTGCACTGTAATAGTTTCTTTTATCTCTGTAACTTCTTCTGTATTATCCTCTCCTGTGCTAGCAGGTTCCTTGTTCCCACAAGCTACCATAGATAAGGATAATACCACCACTAATAATAAAACACCAATTTTTTTCATTTTATTACCCTCCTAATTATATTTAATTAATTTTTTTAATATCCCAAATTTCCTTAGCATATTGTTCTATAGTTCTGTCCGAGCTAAACCTACCTGCATTGGCCATATTTATCCAACACTTTTTAGCCCAAGACATTCTATCTTTATAAGCATCATTAACCTTTTGCTGAGCTTTTCTATAACTATCAAAATCCTTCATCAAATAATAAGCATCTGGTCTATGCCATGAAGCACCTTTTAAAATAGAATCATAAAGCTCCTTAAATATTCCTGTTCCTCCATCACTAAAGGTTCCATCTACTAGGGAATCCACTACCCTTTTGAGGCCTTCAGTTTTTTCATAATACTCCATTGGATCATATGTGGACTTTATTTTTTCTATATCTTCTACTTTTAATCCAAATATAAAATTATTCTCTTCTCCTGCTTCTTCTACTATTTCAATATTTGCTCCATCCAATGTCCCAATGGTAGGAGTACCATTTAACATAAACTTCATATTACCAGTACCTGAAGCTTCTTTACCTGCTGTAGAAATTTGTTCTGAAATATCAGCTGCAACAAATAGCTTTTCTCCATAAGAAACTCCATAATTAGTTACAAATACTACTTTGATTTTTCCATCTATTTCTTTATCATTGTTTATCAATTCTTTAATTTCATTTATATATTTTATAATCCCTTTAGCTCTGTCATATCCTGGTGCTGCCTTACCACCCAATATAAATGTTCTATTAACCATGTCCAAATTTGGATTTTCTTTAAGTCTATAATAAAGATCTAGTATGTGAAAAGCATTTAAAAGCTGCCTTTTATATTCATGAATTCTTTTAATTTGAATGTCAAATATGGAATAAGGATCTATTTCTATATTTTCATGCACCTTTATATATTCTGCTAATTGGTTTTTCTTAATTTGTTTTATATCTAAAAACTTTTTTAAAACTTCTTCATCATCTTTATATTTTTCTAATTTTTTTAGTTCTTCTAAATTTGTTATCCAATCCTTAGAACCTAATAGTTCTGTAATAAACTGTGAAAGTTCTGGGTTGGCAACTAATAACCATCTTCTTTGAGTAATACCATTGGTCTTGTTATTAAACCTTTCTGGATATAATTTATACCAGTCATTTAACTCTCTATTTATTAAAATATCCGTGTGAACCTTTGCTACACCATTAGTTGAATGAGTGCCATATATTGAAAGATATGCCATTTTAATATTATCATCTTCTATTATCTTGTATTTTTCTATTTCCTCACAGGAGATGCCCCTTCTTTTAAGCTCATCTATTAAATTATTGTTTATTTTTTCGATTATCTCATATACCTCTGGCAATATAGATTTATATAATCTTACAGGCCACACCTCTAGTGCTTCTTGTAAAATAGTATGATTGGTATAAGCAAAGGTATTTACTACTATATCCCAAGATTTATCCCAATCCATATTGTGTACTTTAGTAAAAATTCGCATCAACTCTGGTATAGCCACTGCAGGATGGGTATCGTTTAACTGTATTCCATGGAATTTATGAAAATTTTCCAATGTATTATATTTGTTTAAATGTTTTCGAACCAAATCCTGTAAAGAAGCAGAAACAAAAAAGTATTGTTGTTTTAATCTTAAAATTTTTCCTTCATCCTTTGTGTCATTGGGATATAGAACTTTAGATATAATTTCTGCTTTATTCTTCTCCTTTAAGGCTAAATCATAATTTTGTTTATTAAACTCATTTAAATCAAAAGGATTTATAGCTTCTCCTTGCCATAGTCTTAAAGTATTTATGGTATCTCCACCATAACCTATAATTGGAGTATCATAAGGTACCGCTAATACATCTCCATCAGAAAAACTTACTATTACCTTTTCCTCATCCTTCCTTATAGACCAAGGGTCTTCAGACTCTAACCAATTATCTCCTTCTTCTACTTGAAATCCATCTTTAAATTTTTGACGAAATATCCCATATTCATATCTAATGCCATATCCCATTAATGGATAATTTAATGTAGCAGCTGAATCTAAAAAACAGGCTGCCAATCTTCCTAAACCACCATTTCCTAAACCAGCATCTTCTTCTGCTTCTTCAATGGAGTTGTAATCTACTCCCAATTCTTCTAGCAATTTCTTTATCTCAGGTTGAATATTCATATTGATTAAATTATTACTTAATGCTCTTCCCATTAAATATTCAGCTGAAAGATAATAAGCTTTTTTCTTATCCTCATGTTTTTTTATTGAATTATTCCATTTAGGTACTATTTCTTCCATTAATGTTTTAACTAATGCAAAGTATTTTTCTTTATCATCACAATCAATAAATTCTTTTCCAAAACTAGTCAAAGCATAAGCTTCCATTCTTTCCATCATTTTTTCCTTATTTATCAAAGGGTCACCTCCTATAAATCCTTGTCATTTCCTTTAAACTGTGAACAATTTCATCAGTTAAATCTTCTTTTTTCATCCTCCAGGTCCAATTACCTCCAATTGTAGATGGGATGTTCATCCTAGCAGAATCATCTAAACCTAAAAGATCCTGCATTGTAGTTATAGCTAAATATGCTGTTGAACTCCAAGCACCTCTTATAAATCCCCAATTCACCCCCACATAAGAATCTAATTTTAAATATTTCTTTGCATAATTTACATCTTCTTTATCTGCACTTAAACACCACCCAACTATAGTGGAATTATCATGTGTGCCAGTATACACTACACAATTTTTGTCATAATTGTGGGGAAGATAATCGCTTTCCTCCCTTGAATCAAAGGCAAATTGTAATACTTTCATTCCAGGAAAGCCTGAACTATTAAGTAATTCAACTACATCATCTGTTAAAAAACCTAAATCCTCAGCTATAATATCTAAATCCCCTAATTCTTCATTAAGCTTATTAAAAAACTTCATCCCTGGTCCTTTTGTCCATTGTCCAACTACAGCATCTTCGGCTCCATACTCAACTTCCCAATAGGATTCAAAACCTCTAAAATGATCAATTCTTAATACATCAAATAATTTGAAACTATGCTCAAATCTTCTAATCCACCAACTATATCCATCCTTTTCCATAGTAAGCCAATCATAAGTTGGATTGCCCCAAAGCTGTCCTTTTTTAGAAAATGCATCAGGAGGACAACCAGATACAGTTATAGGAATCAAGTTTTCATCTAAATTAAATATTTCTGGATTTGCCCATACATCGGAACTATCTTCTGCCACATATATTGGTAAATCTCCAATAATATTTATTCCTCTCTCATTTGCATAATTTTTTAGCTTATTCCATTGCTTAGTAAAAAAATATTGGGTGAAAATCCAAAAGTAAATGGAATCCTTATTTTCCCTTTCAAAATTCCCTACCTCTTTAGAATTTATTCTTCTATATTCAGTGTCCCAAAATAACCAGGATTTGTTGTTATGGTATTCTTTTATAGCCATAAACAATGCAAATTCCCTAAGCCAATCTAAATTTTCCATATAAAATTGATCAAGTTCTTCTCTTATTTGGTATTTAGCTCTTCTATAAGCTATTCTTAATAGTTTCATCTTATTTTTATATAATAATCCATAATCTACTCTGCTAAGATCCCTTCCTAAGTCAAAATCTTTAATTTCTTCTTTTGGCAAGTATCCCTTCTCAATAAATTCATCCAAATCTATAAAATATGGATTCCCAGCAAAAGCAGAAAAGGATTGGTAGGGGGAGTCACCAAAGCTTGTAATTCCCAAAGGTAATACTTGCCAGTTCTTTTGTTCTGCTTCCACTAGAAAAT
>JAAYFV010000140.1 GCA_012728075.1 Tissierellia bacterium | reverse complement strand
GCTTGGGCTAGGAATGAAAACTCTATTAAAACAGCTATTGAATATAATGAACAATTTAAGGATACAGATCATATAACTTTACCATATTTAGTTGATGATGAATTAATTAAAGGATTGGTAGAGGAGGAGTATGAGAAAAATATAAAAATATGATTAATAATTAAAATAGGAGGTATATTATGGCTAAAATAATCCAATGTGTACCTAATTTTAGCGAAGGAAGGGACAAAGAAGTAGTAGAAAAAATAGTAGATGAAATAAGAGTTATTGAAGGTGTAAAATTGTTAGATTATTCCATGGATAAAGATCATAATCGTTCAGTAGTTACATTTATTGGGGAACCTGAAAAGGTTATAGAAGCAGCATTTAATGCTACTAAAGTAGCAGCAGAACTGATAGATATGACTACCCATGAGGGAGGACATCCTAGAATGGGTGCAACAGATGTAATTCCTCTTGTTCCAATATCTGATGTAACTATGGAAGAATGTGTAGAATATTCAAAAAAATTAGGGAAAAGAATAGGAGAAGAATTAAATATACCAGTATTTCTATATGAAAAATCTGCCACTTCTCCAAATAGGGAAAACTTAGCGGATGTACGAAGGGGACAATATGAAGGTATGGCAGAGAAGTTAAAGGAAGAAGAATGGAAACCAGATTTTGGACCTAATAAATTAAATATTAAGGCTGGAGTAACAGCTGTAGGAGCTAGAATGCCTTTAGTTGCATTTAATGTAAATTTAGGAACTGATGATGTAGAAATTGCTAAAAATATTGCAAAAGTTGTAAGAGCAAAAACTGGAGGTTTTACCTATTGTAAAGCTATAGGATTGGAGATAGCTGAAAGAGGTATAGTGCAGGTATCTATGAATATGGTAGATTATACGAAAACTTCTTTATTTAGAGTATTTGATGCTATAGAAAGGGAAGCTAGACGATATGGAGTAAATGTAATTGGAAGTGAAATAATAGGCTTGGTACCAATGCAAGCATTGGTAGATGTAGCAGATTATTACTTAAGATTAGAAGGTTTCGACTCTAGTCAGATACTAGAAAAAAGAATGTATGAATAAGGTGATATTATGATAGCAGATTTAATTATAAAAAATATAGATAATTTAATAACATTACAAGGTCCCAATAGGCCTAGGATCAAAGAAGAGATGCGAGATGTAGGATTGATAAAGAATGGTATAGTGGCTATTAAAGATGGTAGAATAATCTATGTAGGTAAAGGTGATTTACCAAAAGGAATAAAAAAAGATGGTAATACCATAATAATAAATGCTAAAGGGAAAACAGTTACTCCAGGATTGGTAGACTCTCATACTCATTTAGTTCATGGAGGATCAAGGGAACATGAATTAGCTATGAAATTAAAAGGAGCAACATATTTAGAAATATTAGAAGCTGGAGGAGGCATCCATAGTACAGTAAATGCCACTAAAAAAGCTACTTTTGAAGAACTATATGAAAAAGCAAGGAAAAGTTTAGATATTATGTTAAGCCTAGGAGTTACTACAGTAGAAGCTAAATCTGGATATGGATTAGATGATTTTGATACGGAGATTAAACAACTTGAAGTAGCAAAAAAACTAGACGCAGATCATCCTGTAGATATTGTGTCTACATTTATGGCTGCTCATGCTATACCACCAGCTTATAAAGATAAAACCGATGAGTTTATTGATCTAATAATAAATGAGATGATGCCAGAGGTTGGGAAAAGAAATTTAGCTAAATTTTGTGATGTATTTTGTGAAGAGGGAGTTTTTACAGTAGATGAATCCAGGAGGATTTTAGAAGCTGGAATGGAACATGGATTACTTCCTAAGATACATGCAGATGAAATAAAGCCTCTTGGAGGAGCAGAATTAGCAGCAGAAATAGGTTGTATATCAGCAGATCATTTAGTTGCAGCTAGTGATGAAGGAATAAAGATGATGGCAGATAAGAAAGTTATAGCAAATCTTCTTCCTGCTACTTCCTTTAATCTTCAATCAGGAAAATATGCTAGAGCTAAAAAGATGATCGAAGAAGGGCTACCTGTTGCAATATCTACAGATTTTAATCCAGGGAGTTGCCCTACTGAAAATATGCAATTAGTCATGAGTTTTGCATCTATAATTATGAAATTAACTCCTGAAGAGGTTATTACTGGAGCTACTATTAATGGAGCAGCTTCACTAAAACTTGAAGAAGAGATTGGAAGTATAGAGGTTGGAAAGAAAGCTGATATGGTTATATTTGATGCACCAAATTTAGAATATATTATCTATCACTTTGGGATAAATCACACAGATAAGGTAATAAAAAATGGGAAGCTAGTATTTGAAAAAAAGCGTTGTATACTATAATATAATAGTATAGATTTTATACTAAAAGGGAGTAGCTATAGTAGTATTACTATTTATAGGATCAACATGCTGGTATAAATACCTGGTCCTATTTGCTCTTATCCAAGAGGAGCGAGACTTTTAGTTTAATAGATTTCTATTAAACTAAAAGTCTTTTTTAGATTGATTTATTTGACAAACTATAGAAAAAATAATGGATGGTGAAAAAATGATTAGTGAATTTCTTAAAGCATTTTTATTAATATTTGCAGCAGAAATGGGTGACAAAACTCAGATAATAGCTATGACTTTTGCAACTCAATATAAGATAAAAGAAGTATTATTAGGTGTGTTATTAGGGGTCTTTTTTAATCATGGAATAGCTATATTATTAGGTAGATATTTATCTAAGGCTATACCTATGGATTGGATTCAATTGATAGCCGGCATTATGTTTGTTATATTTGGTCTAATAGCTTTACGAGAAGAGGAGTTGGAAGATGAGAAAAACAAAAAGTCTTACGGGCCAATAATTACAGTGGCTATAGCTTTTTTTGTTGGAGAATTAGGGGATAAAACTCAACTTACAGCTATGACCTTATCAGCAGAAGGGAATTATCCATTATTTATACTATTAGGGACTACTCTAGGCATGATTGGTACTAGCGGATTAGGTATTTATATAGGAAGTAGACTTGGAGAAAAAATACCCGATATATTTATCAAATTAATTTCTTCTATAGTGTTTATATTATTTGGTACATTAAAACTATATAATTGGGTTCCTAATAGATTTGTAGATGCTTTTTCTATAAGTATTTATCTACTAATTATCTTATCTATACAGATAATCTTGGCTAGAAAGTTAATATATACAAGGAAGGAATTGGGTTACTCCTCTATGAAAAAAGCAGCTGCAAATTTATATATACAGACTAAACTATTGAATGATGCGGTAGATGAGGTTTGCCTAGGAGAGGATAGATGTGGTGATTGTATAGGGGACAATTGTATTATTGGATATACAAAAAATATGTTAGAATATGCACGAAATAATGAGGAATATTATGTAGGGAAATTGACGGATTTTAGCGAACTTGTTAACAAGGATTTCCCTATAGAAAAAGCAATAGAAGTTTTAAGTCTTATCGTTGTAGATTATATGAAGTATGGAGTAATTGAAGATGATAAATTTGTTATAAATCAAGCTAGAAAATCCATGGAATTGATTTTGTTTGGTGAAGAAATAAATTTTGATGGAAATGTATCTATGTATTTAAAAAAAGTAGAAAATGCCGATGATTATATAGGAGAGCAATTGAGAAGTGGTATTGCTAAACGACTTAATAGTAATTTATAAAATACGTAAATTTACAAATGGTGTATAATAAAAGAAGGATAAACACTATTTGTGTAGAATAGTATAATAATTAGTAAAAATAAGGGGGATAGTTATGAGTGAAAATCAATATGTAATATTTAAATTAGATCAAGAAGAATTTGGTATTGATATTATGAACGTAAAGGAAATAATACCTTAACAAGAATCAGTACACGTACCTAATACTCCAAAATTTATTGAAGGGATTATTAATTATAGGGGAAATGTAATTCCCGTCATCAATTTAAAGAAAAGGTTTAACATAGGATTAGCAGAAACTACTGAAGATACACGAATCATAGTAAAAACCTTAGGGGAAAAAGAAGAAGGCTTTATAGTGGATGAGGCTTCACAAACCATAAGACTTGATGAAGACAAAATTGATCCTACACCTGATATAATTTCAGGGATAGATAAAAGATATATTATAGGTGTAGGGAAAATTGATGAAGATAGATTGTTAATCCTATTAGATCTGATGGAGATTTTAACTAATGAAGAAAAAGATGCAATAGAAACTATGGAATTATAAAACTGAGGTGTATATTATGGGAAAACCTACTCATGTAGATAGAATTAATGAAATATTAGAAGAAACCATATGTACTATAGAAAATAGTAGAGAAGAAATATTGGATATTGTAGCTCATGCAAGAAATGAATGTATAAAATTAGAAAAAGAATTGGAAGAGATTAAAAAAATAGTGAACAAGGTTATCAGGGAAGTAGACCTACTAGAGATTGAAGAACAGAAAAGCAGAATATATCTATCCACAGTGAGTAAGAACTTCGATTTTTACAATGAAAAGGATATTAAGGATGCCTATGATAAGGCTAATGACTTAAGAATCAGACTGCTTTTAAAGAGGGAAGAGGAAAAAATCTTATAGAAAAACGAGGAGCAGTTGAGCTTAGGTTAAAATCTGCCAGAGAAGTTTATAAAAAAGCGGAGAACGTGGGTAAATCTGTAAGTGTAGCTAGTGAATATTTACAGGGGAATATGGATGAAATATTGCTTACGGTAGATGATTTAAACAAACGCCAGTACCTAGGGATTAAAATTATTGAAGCCCAAGAAGAGGAAAGACAAAGGCTAGCTAGGGATATTCATGATGGCCCAGCTCAATCTATGGCAAATATTATAGTGAAAACGGAACTATGTGAAAGACTCATGGATATTGATCAAGTAAGAGCAAAAAGTGAATTAGAAAACTTAAAGGTAATTGTAAAGGATACATTGAAAGATGTTAGAGAAATAATATTCGATTTGAGACCTATGTCCTTAGACGATTTAGGATTGATCCCAACTTTAGAAAGGTATATATATGATTTTTCAGAAGATACGGGAATTGAAACTAGTTTAAAAATAATAGGTACTGAATATAAATTAGAACCAGCAATTGAAGTAGCCATATTTCGGATAATACAGGAATCACTAAATAACATAAGTAAACACTCTCGAGCAACAAATGCAAGTGTTATAATAGAGTTTACCAGGGAAAGGCTAAATCTATCTATAATGGACAATGGTATAGGATTTGACTTAGAAGAAGTAGATAAATTACACAGCAGAAAAACTGGTGGGTTTGGATTGATGAACATCAGAGAGAGAGCAGAATTACTTGAGGGTAAGTTACAAATAAAAACTTCACCAGACTCAGGGACGAAACTAAACATATACATACCAATTATTAAGGAGGAAATTGAACAAGTCTAATAAGAATATAACTGTAATGATAGCTGATGACCACTTACTTATGAGCGAAGGAATAAAACAGATTCTAGAGCTAGAAACGGATATCGACGTTATAGCTCAAGCAG
>JAAYFV010000139.1 GCA_012728075.1 Tissierellia bacterium | reverse complement strand
TATATTCTGGAACAATTTTAACCACTAAAGCATCCTCCCATGTTCATGGGGAAGAGACTAGGACTATTGAAAGAAATATGGATAATATGGAAATAAGACTAGATGAAAGGGTATCCAATAAAGAAGATGTGGAAAAACTAGGGATAGAGGTTGGAGATTTTGTGTTTTTTGACCCAAGGGTTAGGATAACTCCTAGTGGCTTTATAAAATCTAGACATTTAGATGATAAAGCAGGAGTAATATCCATACTAACTATCGCTAAATACTTAGTAGATAATGATATCACTCCAAAATATACTACTAATTTCTTTGTAAGTAATTATGAAGAAGTTGGTCATGGGGCTAGTGCTGCTATTCCTAAAAAAACCTTTGAGTTTATAGCTATAGATATGGCAGCACCAGGAGAAGGACAAACCTCTGATGAATTTAGTGTTACTATTTGTGCAAAGGACAGTTCTGGTCCATATGATTTAGAATTGAAAAATAGATTAGTTAAATTAGCAAAGGATAATGATATAGATTATCGTGTAGATATATATCCTTACTATGGTTCCGATGGTTCTGCAGCTTTAAGAGCTGGATATGATTTTAAAGTGGGACTTATAGGTCCAGGAGTAGATGCTTCCCACTCCTTTGAAAGAACCCATAAGGATGCTATTGAAAATACTATAAAATTGGGTATTATATATTTAACTAAATAAAAAGGGAAATTTCCCTTTTTATTTATGTCTATAAAACGATTGGATTATATTTCTAGGTTTAATTTTAATCATACTCAACAAAATAAATATGAGGTGATTTTATGAGTATAAATGAAAAGTTCATCATAAATTTACAAGGTAAGTCCTACGTTACCTATGAAGGGCTTTTAGATTTAGCCCATCAAAATAATCTAAAATCTTTAGAAGTAGAATTAATTCAAATCCCTACAAAGGAAAACAATATGACTGCTATATGTAAAGCTACTGCCACTACCGAAGATAAAATATATACGGATATTGGAGATGCTAGCCCTCAGTCAGTTAATACTGCCATAGTACCCCATTTAATTCGAATGGCATCTACTCGAGCTAAAGCTAGAGTACTTAGGGATTTAACCAATGTAGGTATGACTGCTGTGGAAGAATTATCCTATAGTGATAATGTATCCGAATCCGACGAGCCTTACAATCCTAATGAAGAGCCTCCAACCAAAAGGCAATTAGAGACCCTAAAAAGATTAGCAGAGGAATTAAATACTCCTATTAATTACGATAATCTGAGCAAAAAAACAGCGGGAAATTTAATATCTAAAATGCTCGAAGAAGTAAAAAAAGCCTAACAATTAAATACTTTTGATAGGCTTTTTCTTTGCTATTTCAATCAATAGTTGGCTTAAAAGTATAGAATTGTGACGAATATAATCCTTTTTAATATCTATTAGGTTTTCTTTAATTAATTGAATTCCTTTTTCCTTTAGTATCTGCTCATCCTCTTTCCCTAATATTACTGGCCTAGAACCATCTGAAGTATATTTTTTCAATACCTCTTGGGGAATTTCCTCTGTATTCACTATTACATAATCCAATAGATCTTCCCTGCTGTGAGCTAATATTGCTTCCACATGGTCTAATACCGTATAATCATCTGTTTCTCCTGGCTGAGTCATCACATTTGTGATATATACCTTTTGAGCTTTTGATTTATATATTTTATTTACCATATCATTTACCAGTAGATTTGGTATAACACTAGTATATAAACTACCAGGCCCTAATACTATTAAATCTGCTTCCTCTATGGCTTCAATGGCTTCTATTAATGGATAACTCATCTTAGGTTCTATATAAACCTTACGAATCTTACTGGATATCTCTTTACATCTTTTAGGAATTTCCGATTCTCCTTCTACTATTTCACCATTTTCCAGCTCAGCATATAAAATTACATCTTCAAGGGTCATAGGAAGCACCTTTCCTGTTACTGCTAATACATTGCTAGTTTCCTTTACTGCCATTTCAAAGCTACCATATATCTCATTCATAGCTGCTAAAAATAAATTTCCGAAATTTTGCCCTTTTAGTTTTCCTTCACTAAACCTATATTGTAGTAGTTTTTCCATAGTAGGTTCAGTATTTGCCAAAGCCAATATACATGATCTAATATCCCCTGGAGGCAACATGCCTAGATCTTCTCTCAATATACCTGAACCTCCACCATCATCAGCAACGGTTACAATAGCGGTAATATTGGCTGTATACTCTTTTAATCCTCTCAGCAATACAGAAAGACCAGTACCTCCTCCTATAACTACTACCTTTGGCCCCTTTGCCAGCACCCTTTCCCTATATATGATATGGTTTATTTTTTCTTTGTTAAGATCCTTATCATTGTTACCATTGCCTACTCCTTTGACTATACAGGTAAAGGATTTTTTAATGGAAAATATTATAAGGCCTATTCCTGCTATTGAAAACAGTATCTTTATACTAGTTTTATAGTTGATAATTGCATCGTATAAAAAACTAGATAGGCCTACAGAAAACAAAAATACCCCTAATAGGCCTAAAAATATCCAACCTGTAATTATTAATTTTGGTTTATGTTTTTTAATCATATGTTTTAAACCCCTTTACACTAGTTTGTAATCCCTATGATTTACTATAGCCCTATGTCCCATTTCCTTAAGTTTTTTTTCTATTTTATTTGCTATGGCCACAGAACGATGTCTTCCACCAGTGCATCCTATACCTATTATCAACTGGGTTTTACCTTCTTTTATATAATAGGGTATTAGGAATTCCAACATATCCAATAGTTTCCCCACAAAGGTTTTGGTCTGTTCCCATGCAAACACATAATCCTTCACATCTTCATCCTCTCCAGTTAAATCCCTTAACTCAGGGATATAATAGGGATTGGGGATAAATCTCACATCGAATACTAGATCTGCATCTAAAAGTATCCCATGTTTAAAACCAAATGAAACTACAGATATAGTTAGTTTTCTAAGTTCCTTTCCCTCTACGAATATTTTTGATATTTCCTCTTTCAACATCCCTATGGTTAATTTGGAGGTGTCTATTATATAATCAGCCTTATTCTTGACATCTTCCAATAATACCCTCTCCTCCACTATTCCCTCTATTATCCTTCCATTGGGATTTAATGGATGAGGCCTTCTTAGCTCCTTGTATCTTTTTATGAGCACAGGATCTTCTGCATCTAAAAATAATATCCTATACTTTATATCCTTCTCCTTTAGTTCTTCCAAACTATTAAATAAATCCTCAAAAAATATACCTCCTCTAATATCTACTACCACCGCAACCTTATCTATAGTCCCTTTGGATTGATAGCATAGTTCAGCAAACTTAGGCAGTAGTGTGGGAGGAAGATTATCCATGCAATAGTATCCTATATCCTCCATTGCTTTCATAGCTTGGCTCTTCCCTGCTCCAGACATTCCAGTTATAATGACAAATTCCAATCCTAATCCACCTCCAGATTTTACTCTTTTGCATTTATTATCCTATCAATAGGTACTTTAGCCTCTAATGCCCTCATTATCCCTTCTTGAAATTCTCCTACATCTTTGGGATGATGGGCATCGCTATTTATATAGAACTTAACTTTCGTATTTAACGCTTTTTCAATATTTTCTATAGACAATTGACTATGATGGGAATTTATCTCCAAAGCTGTGTTGTGCTTGTAGGCAATTTCTGCTACCTTTTCTATATCCAACTTTGCTTTAGAACCAGGATGGGTAATAATATCTACTGGATATTTTTCAATAGCTCTAATCATAGCTTGAGTGTTTAAATCTACCACAGTATTGTCCAAAGGGGATAATACCTTGGATAGGGGATTTAAGCCATAAAAATACCACATGCTTTTCCCATTCCTTGGTAATATTCCATAATGGAAGCCTAATAATAGTATATCCAATACCTGAAGTATTTCATCATCTATATCTATATTTCCATCGTAATCCATTACATTAGCTTCCAAACCTAACCATACCCTTATTCCCTGTTTGCCATACTCCCTATTCATTTGGTCTACTTCTTTTCTCATTTGGAATATTTGTTCTCTCTTTATCCCATATATAATATGGCCAGGTCCGTGATCACATATGGCTATTTCCTTAAGCCCTTTATTTATGGCTGCCTCTACATTGTCTCTAATGGTTCCCTTTCCATGGCTATATATAGTATGGGTATGATAATCTCCTATTATCTGCATATTTTATCCTTTCTAATCTCCTATTATCTTTATTTCAGGTTCTAGAATTACACCAAATTTATCCCTTACAATTTTCTGAACTGTATTAATTAAAGTAAATACCTCTTCAAAAGTTGCCTTCCCTCTATTTACTACAAATCCACAGTGTTTCTCAGAAACTTGCGCATCTCTAAATCGTAAACCCCTTAAACCTGCATCGTCAATTAGTTTGCCTGCATAATAACCTACAGGACGTTTGAAAGTACTCCCTCCACTGGGAAGCTCTAAAGGCTGTTTAGATTTTCTTTGATGGGCTAAATCCCTCATCTTTTCCTCTATCATGGAATAATTGCCTTCTTCCAATTGAAACTCTACCCCAAGTACTATGAGTCCTTCATCTATTACTTTACTCCCCCTATATCTGAAATCCATCTGTTCCTTTTCTAATTCCAATATATTGTTATTTTTGTCTAATGCTCGAACCTTAGTCACTATATCCTTCATCTCTCCCCCATAGGCTCCAGCATTCATAGTAATAGCTCCTCCTACCGTCCCAGGTATACCGCTAGCAAATACAAAACCTGTTAGAGAATTTTTCAATGCTTGCTTGCCTACGATGGATAATAAAGCCCCACTTTGGCTTATAATCCTATTATCTACTACACGTATATGGTTAAATCCATTGCCAATCTTTATAACTACTCCCCTGATACCAGAATCTTTTACCAGTAAATTAGTACCATTTCCCATGATAAAGTATTTTATATTATTATCCCTACAAAATTTAATAGATTCTATTATTTCCTCTTCTCCTTTAGGTATTATCATAATATCTACTGGTCCACCTATTTTAAAAGAAGTGTGATTTTTCATAGGTTCATCTAATAGAATTTCCCCAAAATCTAATTCTTTAAAATGTTTATAGAGCATCTTCTTTTCCAAAATACCACTCCTACATATTATATTTCCCCTTATGCCTGAAAACTTCGTTTTAAAATCTATTTATTCAAATTATCTATTTTTATTTTAGCATCCTCTATGGCCTCATAAGAAGGTTTTTCCCCCAAGAGAGCCTTTATTATTTCTTCATGAAGGATATAGTCTATTTCCTTCCAATTATCCATTAAAGGTATATAATGGGTATAGGATAAGCTTTCCTCTATTCTTTTCATATTAGGATTATCCATATACATATCCTCTATACCCCTTTTTACCGTAAATAGTCCAATTTCCTCAAGAGTTCTTTGATTTGAATCCCCAGTTAAATATTTTAAAAATTTAACACATATCTCCATTTTTTAAGGATCCTCATCCTTTATAACTCCATAGGAAATTATATCGCTACTTAATATTACTGGCAAGATTTTGTCTCCTGTAGGAAAATTAACCACACCAAAATTAAATCCATTTCCTTCTTTATAGGATTTATCTAATATATCTAATGCCCAGGAGCCTGTAGCAAAAGCTGCTACCCTTTGGTCCTCAAAAAACATCTTCCAAGCATCCTTCTCACCTATTATACCAAAATAATCGGGTACAATTCTATGTTTATATTTTAAATCCATCAATTTTTCCAATCCTTTAAGAGCTTTTTCACCATAAAAACTATATTCTAATCTTTTAGGCTCTATAAGCTGTGCCCCATCGGAAAGCATTATCCCCCAAATATGATAATTATTTGCTTCAATAGGAGCCAAAAATCCATACTCATCTACTACACCATCTCCATTGGAGTCGTAAGTCAATTGCTTAAGGGTATCTACAAACTCCTCATAAGTCCAATCTCCATCTAAAGGAGGACTAATCCCTATTTCATTAAATTTATCTATATTGATATATATAGCAC
>JAAYFV010000138.1 GCA_012728075.1 Tissierellia bacterium | reverse complement strand
GTAAAGCCCACGAGCCTTAATAGGCAGATTCGGTGAAATTCCGAAGCCGACAGTAAAGTCTGGATGAAAGAAGGACAATATGGATATAATAACAACTATTGTTATATCTATAAGAAATAGTTAATTAAGCCCTGAAATTTTCAGGGCTTTTAATAATTTTGGGGGGATTTTATGAATGATGAGTATTTTATGGAAATGGCTTTAAATCTTGCAAAGAAAGGTATTGGATTTACAAATCCTAATCCTTTAGTAGGAGCAGTGATTGTTAAGGATGGAAAGGTAATAGGTAAAGGCTATCATGAAAAATATGGAGAAAATCATGCAGAAATAAATGCATTAAATAATGCAAAAGAAGATGTCCATGGTGCTACTATGTATGTGAATTTAGAGCCTTGTTCTCACTTTGGGAATGTTCCACCTTGCGTAAATAGGATTATAGAAAGTGGAATAAAAAAAGTTGTTATAGCTATGGAAGATCCTAATCCTATTGTTTCTGGTAAAGGAATACAAATACTTAAAGAAAATGGATTAGAAGTAAAAATTGGTGTTTTAAAGAAAGAGGCAGAAAAGTTAAATGAAATATTTATTAAATATATAAGTACAGGGAAGCCTTTTGTTATATTAAAAGCAGGGATGAGCTTAGATGGGAAAATTGCCACATATACTGGAGATTCAAGGTGGATAACAGGTAAAAGGGCAAGGGAATATGTACATATATTAAGGCAAAGGGTTTCAGCTATATTAGTAGGAGTAAATACTGTAATAGTAGATGATCCTATGTTAAATACAAGATTAAATAATATAGAATGTAAAGATCCTATAAGAATTATATTGGATAGTCATGGTAGGACTCCTTTAAAATCCAATGTGTTAAATACAAATCCTTCTAATACCATTGTTGCAGTTACTAATAACGCATTAGAAAAAAACATAAAGGCAATTGAAAAAATAGGAGCAGAGGTGATGATAACTCCAGTTAAAGATGGGAAAGTAGATTTACAGTTTCTTATGGAAAAATTAGGAGAAAGGAAAATAGACAGTTTACTTATTGAAGGAGGTGGAGAAATAAATTTTAGTTTTCTAAAAGAGAAATTAGTAGATAAAGTTATATTTTTTATTGCCCCAAAAATTATAGGCGGGGAAACTTCAAAAACTCCTGTTGAGGGAAAAGGTGTAGAGTATTTAAAAGATGCTATAGATTTGAAAGATATAACAATGTGTAAAATAGGTGATGATATTATGGTGGAAGGTTATTTAAGTTAAGGAAGTGATAAAATGTTTACTGGATTAATTGAGGAGATAGGAAAAGTAGTAGATATATTTGAAAGAAACAAAATGTGGAGTATTACTTTTGAATGTGAAAAGATATTAGAAGATGTTGATGTAGGAGATAGTATAGCAGTTAATGGAGTTTGTTTGACAGTAGAAGAATATGATGAAAATTTGTTTAAAGCAAATGTAATGGCAGAAACTATGAGAAAATCTAATTTAAAATACTTAAAAAAGGGAAGTAGTGTTAATTTAGAAAGAGCATTAAAAATAGGAGATAGATTTGGAGGACATATAGTATCTGGACATATAGACGGAATTGGAATTATAGAAGAATATGAAGATGAAGGGGATGCTATATGGGTAAGTATATCTACTTCTAAGGATATATTAAAATACATAGTTTATAAGGGTTCTGTTGCTGTAGATGTAGTTAGTCTTACTGTAAGTTATGTAGATGAAAAAATATTTAAAGTTTCTATAATTCCCCATACTAATGAGAATACTACTTTAATCAAAAGGAATATAAAAGATGTAGTTAATATTGAATGTGATTTAATAGGGAAATATGTTGAAAAACTACTGCTCCATGAAAAAGCAAAGAAAGAAAGCAGTATAGATATGAATTTTTTAATTCAAAATGGATTTATATAGGAGTGATAAAATGTATAGGTTTAATACTATAGAGGAAGCATTAGAAGAAATAAAAAAAGGTAACTTTGTAATAGTTGTAGATGATGAGAATAGGGAAAATGAAGGAGATTTGGTATTAGCTGCAGAAAAGGTATCAGCAGAAAAGATAAATTTTATGACTAAATATGCTAGAGGGCTTGTTTGTATGCCTATAGTAGGAGAGAGACTTGACGATTTAGATATAGATCAAATGGTAGAAAAAAATACAGATAATCATGAAACAGCTTTTACTATTTCTATCGATTATAAAGGCACTACTACAGGAATTTCAGCTAAAGATAGAGCTCTTACTGTAAAAAAGGTATTAGATCCTAATGTATGTAGTGAGGATTTTAGACGTCCAGGACATATATTTCCTTTAAAGGGAAAAGAAGGGGGAGTATTAAAAAGGGCAGGGCATACTGAGGCAGCAATAGATTTGGCTAGACTAGCAGGGCTTTATCCTGCAGGAGTAATTTGTGAAATAATGAATGAGGATGGTACCATGGCAAGGGTTCCTCAACTTATGGAATATGCAGAAAAATTTGGATTTAAAATAATAACTATTGCAGACTTAATAGCTTATAGAAGAAAAAGGGAAAAATTAGTAGTTAAGGTTTCAGAAGCTAAGCTTCCTACTAAATATGGAGATTTTAGCATAATAGTTTATGTGGATAAAATAAGTGGAGAACATCATGTAGCATTGGTAAAAGGAAACATAAAAGAAGATGAACCAATACTTGTAAGGGTTCATTCTGAATGTTTAACAGGGGATGTATTTGGCTCATTGAGATGTGATTGAGGAGAACAATTGCAAGAAGCCATGAGAAAAATAGATGAAGAAGGAAAAGGAATACTTCTATATATGAGACAGGAAGGAAGAGGAATAGGTCTAATAGAAAAAATAAAAGCCTATGAGCTTCAAGAAAAAGGCTTGGATACAGTAGAAGCTAATCTGGCTTTAGGATATCCAGAAGATTTGAGAGATTATGGAATAGGTGCTCAAATATTAGCAGATTTAGGTGCAAAGAATATAAGATTGATGACAAACAATCCTAAAAAAATTCATGGTTTATCTGGCTATGGATTAAAAGTGGTCGAAAGAGTTCCCATAGAGATAAATCCAAATGAAAAAGATTATTTTTATTTGAAAACTAAAAAAGAAAAAATGGGTCATATATTAAATATAAAATAGGGGGATGAAATTTATGAAGACTTTTGAAGGAAAGTTAATTGCAGAAGGGTTAAAGTTTGCAATTATAGTAGGAAGATTTAATGAGTTTATAAGTAGTAAATTATTATCTGGGGCAATAGATGGATTAAATAGACATGGAGCAAAGGAAGATGAAATAGAAATTATATGGGTTCCAGGAGCTTTTGAAATTCCACTAGTTGCTAAAAAATTAGCTAAATCCAATAAATACGATGCCATAATTTGTATTGGAGCAGTTATAAGAGGTTCTACTCCTCATTTTGAATATGTATCAAATGAAGTGGCAAAGGGAATAGCTAATGTTTCTTTAAGCACAGAAATACCAATTATATTTGGGGTACTTACAACGGATAATATAGAACAAGCCATTGAAAGAGCAGGAACTAAAAATGGGAATAAAGGTTATGATGCCGCAATTACAGCAATAGAAATGGCAAATTTATTGAAGAATATAGAATAAAATTAAATATAGCGAAGAATCTTTATCCTATTTTTCTGTATTACGAAGAGTACTTGCTTTTGTATAGATGGTTCTAAAATTACTAAACGCAAATGATATAATATAAATATAAATCTTTGGGAGGAATTTAAAAAAGCATAACAGGTGTATATACACCTGTCAAGACACATAGCATATTAATAGTTCAATTATTTTTTGTCTATTTAAAGATTGAAACTATCTTCATCTATGATTAAATCATGAGCTTGAGATAGTAGTAGGTCTAAATCATTAGGAGCTAAATTTAATGTGTCAAGAGCAAAGGAAGAGAAATTATAAGCTAATCCATCAGCACCTATGCTTATTCCCATCATCATGGTTATGGCATCAGCAATGTGTACTATGGAAACTAGAGTAGGATTTATAGTAGCTTTTTCAGGAGAATGATGCAGTCCTATTGCTTCTACTAATTCTTCAGGGAAATTCCATTTTATAGCTATTTTTTCTCCTACTTGGGCATGATTAAACCCTAATATCTCCTCTTCTGCTTCTAAAAAGGGCATATTTGAGTATTCTACCTTATTGATAATAGCATGATATTCCTTTTCCACGTAGAAATTTAATATGGTTTTACCAATATCTCGTAGCAATCCAGCTATATAGGCGGTTTCAGGATTTGGGTATTTTACTTCTTTAGCTATGTGTCTAGATATGATAGCACAGGTTTGGGATTGGGTCCATAATTCATTTTCTCCTAAGGCATATCCCTTTAATTCATGGGTCATCATTTTGGATACAGTAGATGCTAAGGCTATGCTTTTTATAGTTTGGAAACCTAGTAGTATAGTGGCTTGAGATACGGTATTTATTTTTCTAGGGTAACCATAATAAGCTGAGTTAGCTAGTTTGAGTATTTTTGAAGTTAAACTTTGATCTTTTAATATTTCATTTTCTAGATCCTGAATAGTGGAATCAGGATCCTCTGTAATATCTATAATTTTTTTAACCCTATCAGGTAACATTGGCAAATCATTTACCTTGCTGACTATATAATTTAATCTCTTTTCTTTCATAATTTAATTTCACCTCATATTCAGTATGTAATACTATTATACTAAATGATTAAAGCATAATATATAGATATAAAGGATTATTTATTACATTTTATATATATATTATCTAGGAGAGAGGGGTATATTTTCCAATAGATTTTATAGTTTTTTTAAAATAAAAAACAGATAATTTTTTATCTGTTTTTTAGATATTTATTTAACTTTATAATTTTCCCATAATGTTTGTCTAGTTCATCTCTATTGGCTATTAAGTTAAATACTTTTTTTCCAAAAGGAGTGATAGATATAGTTATATATGGATAATATTTATATTTTAATAGTCCAATTAACTCTAGAAATTTGTAATATACTAGAAGGGACTCTGAATACCGAATATAATCAGGAGCTAGCTCTTGATATCTATAATAAATATCTTCATTTAAATTACTAAATAAGCATAGCATATCTTCTACTAATTTTTCTAAAAGATTTGAATCTATATTGGGGCTTACATTTCCTAAGAATTTAGAATTTAATATATATTGCAAAAACATACAATATTTTCCTTCATCATTAATTTTTAGAAATAGTGGAGCCTTTTTGGTAGTTATTAACTTATCCCCTTTTACAGTTATAAGTCCATTATCCATGGAAAACTTATAAAACATATGAATCATGGGAAAATCCTTTTGATTAGGTGCTTTTTTTACGACTGATTCACTATTTTCCATTACCTCATTAATATTTAATAGATCCTTTCTACGGATATATTTATTTTTATTTGTAGTTTTTAATGGATTGTTCATCATATAGAGTAAAAATTTTTCAAAATCCATTAAAAAGTCGAGGGCTTGTTCGCTTAGCAAATTAACAATATTGTTAGCTAGAATTCTATCTATACAAAAGGGGGATTCAATACTTCTTATTTTGTTAAAATAGAAAAATCTGTTTTTACTTATTTCAAGAATCTGCTCATAGGATTCCTTATATATAGGATTTTTATTTTTTAAATAAGTTAAATATTTTTTCAATGTGGAAATATAGGAATTTAGTTCCCTTTTGTCAACAACAAATCCATCATCAATAGCTTCTTTTAATAGGTATTTAAAATCTACTTGGTCTAAATCATATAAAGTCATCTCTTCATCCATTAAATAGTATTCATATAAATTTATTAGATTGTTAATGTGTTTTTTTATACTAGGCTTGGGTATCTGATGGGATAGATAATATTCAAATTCTTCTAGCTCATCATATAATATGGAGGCAAAATCTTCATCTAATTGAATAATGCCATATATACATTCAGTATATATTCTATATATGTTTAGGCTATAATCTTTTAAGTATTTACCTATAGTCAACTTTGGTTCCTTTACTCTTACATAATTATAGTCTAACAACACCTCTTGGATGAATATATCCTTCATGGAATTTGGTAAAAAGCTAATATTTCCAATAAAGCCTTCATACTCTAGCACCTTACCAATACGGCCAAATATTAAATTGTTTTCCTCTAATAAGGAAGCTAAATTAGGTTCCCATAGACAGTGGTGTTTTCTTGTTAACAAATCTATCCCATGAATATGCTCTCCATCTATTTTTAGTATTTCAAATAGGGTTATATGGGATTTGTTTCTCTCTACTAATATTTCCTTTTCTATATTTGTTAACTGACAACCTCGATCTTCTAACATGTGCTCGATAAAGCTTTTACCGTAATAGGTTCTGTAGTCTATACTAACCCAAACATTGAAGGCTATCATGGTTTTTTGCTCATCAAAATCAGGATAATAAAATTCTATGGATTCTAAAGATTTATCTTTATTGATAAATTCATTTATATACTTAATTAGTTTTTTAGTAGTGTTTTCTTGTAAGGTTTTAATTTGTTCATAACTGAGATTGTGCATAGATACCGTTACTGAAAACTTATAAAAGCTATAAAAATCAACTTTTGTGCCTTATTCCTTGTTTTCACGTAACGAATTTCACCACCTTTCTTTTCAACTTTATTTATTTCATATTTCTTTCTAATCTTTTCCCTTTTTTATTCGAATTTATTAACAAATTTTCCTATTGAGTAATAATTTCTTTTATCACCTAAATAGCGTTATTTGCGATAAATATATTGCAAATGTTTTAACCTTCTCAGTAAAATTTTATGGTTATTTTAATCCGATGTATAATATATATTATATACTAATATATATTATTCTGCATCTATTAAGAAAGAAACTTTGATATAACAAGCTAAAGTGGGATAGCATGGAAGTATAATCAGAATATTATAACTAATGAATGTATATTATTGTATTAATTTATAATATTTATTAAATATTTTTTAAAAGATTGACATGCCTTTAAAACAAGATTATAATTAACATATACCTAAGCCTGGTACATATTGGAATTCAGGGTATTTTAATCACTATTTCAATATATTACTATATCATTCAGAATGTATTTAAAATTCAATAAAACAATCCATTGATTTTAAATCTTTCATACTGTATATATGAAAGATTTAAATATAAATTCAAGGAGGTGTAATTGTGAAAAAAAGAGTATTAGCATTTTTATTGGTGGCGATATTGTCACTAAGCTTAGTAGGTTGTGGCGGTGAAAAAACAACAGGTGGAGAAGATGGAGAAAATGTAGAGGCATTAGATTTTAAAATTGGAATAGTTACTGGTACTGTATCCCAAGGTGAAGAAGAGTTTCGTGCTGCTGAAAACATGATAGCAAAATATGGAAAAGACTCTATTAAACACGTTACTTATCCTGATAAGTTTACTGAAGAACAAGAAACTACTATAGCTCAAATTACAGGTTTAGCTGCTGATCCAGACATAAAAGCTATAATTATATGCCAAGCAGTACCTGGTACTGCTGCTGCTATTGACAAAATAAAAGAAGAAAGGGATGACATATTATTTATAGCTGGAGTACCTCATGAAGATCCAGAGACCATTTCTGCTCGTGCTGAAATTGTATTGGAAACAGACAACTTAAAACGTGGTGAAACAATAGTATCCCTTGCTAAGGAAATGGGAGCAGAAACCTTTGTTCACTATTCATTCCCAAGGCATATGTCTATGGAATTATTAGCCCAAAGACGTGATATAATGAAAGAAACATGTGAAGAATTAGGTTTAAAATATGTTGAAGTAGATGCACCAGATCCAACAGGAGATGCTGGTATTTCTGGGGCACAACAGTTTATGATTGAAGATGTTCCAAGACAAGTTGAAAAATATGGGAAAGATACAGCGTTCTTTAATACTAACTGTTCTATGCAAGAACCCCTAATTAAAGCAGTACTAGATGCAGGAGCTATATATCCTGAGCAATGTTGTCCAAGCCCATATCATGCCTATCCAGGTGCTTTAGGAATAGAAATTCCTGAAGAGAAAGCTGGAGATGTTAATTACATGCTAGAGCAAATTAGAGAAAAAATTAAAGAAGCAGATGCTAGTGGAAGATTTGCAACTTGGAAAGTAGCAGCTAATATGGCAATGTTAGAAGGAGCCGTTGAATATGCTGTAGATTATGGTAAAGGGGAAGTAGAAAAATTTGACAAAGAGCATATGATAAAAGTTTTAAAAGAAGTAACTAAGGACGACGATTTAATAGTTAATGAATTAGAAGGAAATACTAATTTCTTAATGTTTGTAGCAAGTTCAGAAATATTTTAAGTTGAGAGGTCGTGTATGCGACCTCCTTCTTCTTAAATTAAGGAGGTATTTTTTATGGATTTACTCCAAATGAAAAATATAAGCAAATATTATGATGAAAATAAAGTTTTAAATGATGTTACTTTAACTATTAAAGAAGGTGAAATACATGGTCTTGTAGGGGAAAATGGAGCTGGAAAATCTACTTTGATGAATATATTATTTGGGATGCCAGTTATTCAATCTACAGGAGGATATGAAGGTGAAATATTGATAAATGGAGAGCCATTTACTCCCACTGATCCAAAAGATGCTATGGATGTTGGAATAGGTATGGTGCATCAAGAATTTATGCTTATCCCAGGATTTACAATTACAGAAAATATCAAGATAAATAGGGAAATAACAAAACCCACTGTTATTAGTAAGGTATTTGGAAAGACATTAGAAAAGTTAGACTATGAAGCTATGGCAAAAGATGCTAAGATAGCTTTGAAAAAGTTAGATATGTCAATAGATGAGTATTTACCTGTAGCTGGATTACCTGTTGGTTATATGCAATTTATAGAAATTGCAAGGGAGATAGACAAAACCCATTTGAAACTTTTAATACTAGATGAGCCTACTGCAGTACTTACAGATACAGAAGCAGCTAAATTTTTAGAGATTATTAATAGATTAGCTGATTCGGGGATTTCTATATTATTCATATCCCATAGGCTAGAAGAAATAAAAAAGCTTTCAGACACCATAACTATTTTAAGAGATGGTGAATTGGTTAAAACTGTAAGCGCTGATGAAATAGATATACCTGAAATAGCTCGTTTAATGGTAGGTAGGAAAATCGAACTTACTCAAATGGCAGAAGATAATAGGATTAAAAAAGATGAAATTTTGCTAGAGATTAAAAATTTAAGGGTGAATATGCCTGGTGAAATAGTAAATGGAGTTGATGTAACAGTTAAAAAAGGAGAGATATTAGGGATTGGGGGGTTAGCTGGTCAAGGGAAAATTGGAATTGCAAATGGAATAATGGGTCTATATGAAACATCAGGAACTATTATTAAAGATGGAAAAGAACTACCATTAAACAATCCCAGGGAAGCTTTAAAATCTTCTATTGCGTTTTTATCTGAAGATAGACGAGGTGTTGGGCTATTATTAGATCATTCCATAGAATTTAATATTGTATTTTCCAGTTTGGAAATACAGGAGAGATTTCTCAAAAAAGTAGGACCATTAAAATTAATTGATAATGAAGAAGTTAGGAACCATGTTCTCAAGATGATAGAGGATTTAGATATTAGATGCACTGGCCCTAGACAACACACCAGACATTTGAGTGGTGGAAATCAGCAAAAGGTATGTATAGCTCGAGCCTTGACTTTAGAGCCTGATTTATTATTAGTATCAGAACCTACAAGGGGGATAGATATTGGAGCCAAAAAGCTGGTATTAGATACATTGGTTAGATTAAATAGGGAATTAGGTGTAACAATTATTATCACCTCTAGTGAATTAGGGGAACTTCGTCAAATATCCGATAGAATTGCAATAATATATGGTGGTAAGCTAGCTGGTATTCTTAAACCAGATGCTTCTGATGAAACCTTTGGTCTTTTAATGGCTGGAGAGAGCATAGAAAAGGTGGTGGACTAGATGAAAGAGTTTATTAAGAAAGTGGGATTTCCAAGATTTATAATTACAGTATTTTTAATAGCTTTAATTATATTGGCAGTTTACTTGGATATTCCATTACCTGGATTGTTATCCGATATATTAGTTCGTTTTGGCATGAATGCTATATTGGTATTAGCCATGATACCTGGCATACAATCTGGTATTGGTCTTAATTTCAACCTTCCTTTAGGCATTATATTTGGATTAATAGGAGCATTGATTAGCATAGAATTTCAACTTTCTGGCTTTTTAGGATTATTTGTATCCATATTGATAGCTGTTCCATTGGCTGCAATAGCAGGTTATTTCTATGGGAAAATGTTAAATAGGATTAAAGGGGAAGAAATGACTGTTGGAAATTATATTGGATATTCAGTAGTTTCAGTTATGTGTATATTCTGGTTAGTAGCACCTTTTTCTAGTCCAGAACTTATATGGGCCTATGGAGGTAATGGTCTTCGTGTTACTGTATCTTTAGAATCATCGATGGCTCATGTGTTAAATGATTTTTTAGCTTTTAATATAGGAAATATTACTATTCCAACAGGATTGTTGCTATGTTTTGCTTTATTTGCATTTATAGTATGGATATATGGGAGGAGCAATAAGGGGTTGTCAATGATAGTGGCTGGAAGTAATCCCAATTTTGCTATGTCAAATGGTATAGACGTAGACAAACAGAGAATTAAAGGTACTGTTATATCCACAGTTTTAGCTGCAATAGGGATTATCATATATAGTCAAGCTTTTGGATTTTTACAATTATATAATGCGCCATTATATTCTGCAATGCCTGCAGCTGCAGCTATATTGATAGGTGGTGCAACTTTGAAAAAAGCAAATATAGTGCATGTAGTAGTTGGAACACTACTTTTTCAGTCTTTATTAGTAGTAGCACTGCCTGTAGTGAATGTGATTGCAGAGGGTAGCATGTCTGAAGTAATAAGGACCATTGTAAGTAATGGCATCATCCTATATGCATTGACTAGAAAGGAAGGTGAAACAGCATGATAGTACCTATTATTTTCTTAGTACTATGTATTGTAGGGTCATTTTTCACAGGGCTTCCTGCTAGTTTTTTAGTGAATGAGATGATAATACGTTTAGCAAGAAATTTGATATTAGTGTTGTCATTAATTCTTCCTATAATTACTGGATTAGGATTAAATTTTGCAATAACTTTAGGAGCCATGGCAGGACAAATTGCGTTGATTATTATAACTAATTTTTCAATAGGTGGTTCGGGAGGATTTTTCTTAAGTATTTTAATTTCAACGCCTTTTGCTATATTGTTTGGATTTCTTGTAGGAAAGATATTAAATAAAGCAGTGGGAAAAGAGATGATTACCAGTATGGTTCTAGGTTTTTTTGCAAATGGAATTTATCAACTTGTATTCCTCTTATTTGCTGGTACAATTTTCCCAATAAGAAATGATACTTTGTTATTGCCTTCTGGTGTAGGTATAAAAAACACTGTGGATTTAGCTAATATTAAATATTCTTTAGACCATTTAATTCCTTTTAATAAAATTAAATTGCCACTATTTCAAAAGTTGGCTGAATACCCAATACCTACTTTTTTACTTACATTATTACTCTTTTTATTGATGGGATATTTACTTAAGACAAAACTTGGACAGGATATGAGAGCTGTTGGGCAAGATCCGGAAGTTGCTAGGATTTCAGGTATTAATGTAGAAAAGACTAAAATAATATCTGTAATCATATCTACAGTATTAGCTGCATGGGGACAAATAATATTTTTGCAAAATATTGGAACTATGCAAACTTATGGTAGCCATTCCCAAGTGGGATTATTTGCAGTAGCTTCCTTATTGGTTGGTGGTGCTACTGTGGATAAAGCTTCCTGGAAAGAAGCTTTGATCGGTACATTTTTATTCCATTTCTTATTTGTAATATCACCATTAGCAGGCCAAAATCTATTTGGCAATGCTCAAATAGGTGAATACTTTAGAGTATTTGTAGCATATGGAGTTATAGGTTTAGCATTAGTACTTCATGCTTGGGAAAAGGATAAGGCTAAAATTACCCTTAGTGATATAGATTAATATTTTTTTAAATCATAATTTTTTGCCTTCCAATTATAAAGAAATAGATGATATAATATATTCAGAGACTCTTAATTTTAGTATTGCCTTCTAGTAAAACCTTATCAAAAGAGGGAATAGGCAATTGGATATAAAAAGTTTAAATATTAAGATTTGAGGGTCTAAATATATCTTTACATTTGATACTAGGAAACAGATAAGGGAGGGATATGCTTTGAAGTTTGAGGACTATCAATATATTAGACCGGATTTAGAGGCGGTAGGTGAAAAATTTGAAAAATTACTAATAGATTTTAATGAAGCTAACTCTTTTGAAGAACAGAATAAAATAATAAAAGAAATAAATAAGATAAGATCCAATGTAGAAACCATGGGGAATCTAGTATATATTAGACATTCTATTAACACTGAAGACGAGTTTTATGCTAAAGAACAGGATTTTTTAGATGAAAATATGCCTTTGTATCAAAATGTAGTAGTAAAATATTATGAGGCATTGGTAAACTCCAAGTTTAGAGAGGAGTTGGAAAAGGAATGGGGAAAACAGCTATTTAATTTGGCAGAGATGGAGCTAAAGACTTTCTCGGAGGAGATTATAGAAGATTTGATAAAGGAGAATAAATTAGTTACCCAATACGACAAATTAATAGCTTCAGCTAAGATAGATTTTGAAGGGGAGACTAGAAATTTAAGTCAAATGATTCCTTTGATGGAGTCTAAAGATAGGGCTACAAGAAAGAAAGCCTATGAGGCCTATATAGGATTTTTTGAGGAAGAGGAAGAAGAAATTGATAGAATATATGACGATTTGGTAAAGGTAAGGACTAATATGGCTCAAAAATTAGGCTATGATAATTATATACAGATGGGTTATTATCGTATGTCTAGATCCGATTATGAAGCAGAAGATGTAGCTAATTATAGAAAACAGGTAGAAATAGATTTAGTTCCATTGGTAGTAGAATTAAAGGATAGACAAAGGAAAAGATTAGGATTAGATGAATTAAAATACTATGATGAACCCTTAGAGTATTTAACAGGAAATGCTAAACCTAAAGGAGATTCTAAATGGATATTAGAAAATGGAAAGAAGATGTATAAGGAATTGTC
>JAAYFV010000137.1 GCA_012728075.1 Tissierellia bacterium | reverse complement strand
GACAGCAATCGAGTCAGATGCTTTTTATAATATTTATTCTACTATTCATTTCTGATTGCTGCTTGAGCTGCGGCAAGTCGGGCTACTGGGACTAAGTATGGTGAACATGATACATAGTCAAGACCTATCTTGTCACAGAAAGCTATGGAATCTGGATCTCCTGCATGTTCTCCACATATACCAATATGGAGTTTAGGATTTGTTTTTCTCCCTAGTCTCACCGCCATATCCATTAGCTTCCCAACTCCCTTTGTGTCTATAGTCTCAAAGGGACTTACATTAAATACCCCTTGTTTAATATAGCTTTTTAGATACATATCTGCATCATCCCTGGAAAATCCAAAGGTCATTTGAGTTAAATCGTTGGTTCCAAAGGAGAAAAAATCTGCATGTTTGGCAATATCATCTGCTAGAAGTGCAGCCCTGGGTATTTCTATCATAGTACCCACTTCATAATGTAGGCTACTTCCTTCTTCTTGAATAATTCTATCCGCTACTTGAGTAATGTTTCCTCTTATAGTCTTTATCTCTTCTTCTATTCCTACTAACGGTAACATTATTTGAGGGGTTATAGAAATGTTTAATTCTTTTTCTACTTCTATTGCTGCAGTGATTATAGCTCTAGTCTGCATTTGATATATTTCTGGATTCGTCATACCTAATCTACAACCTCTGTGGCCAAGCATTGGATTATATTCTTTAAGGCTATTTACGATATATTTTACATCTTTAAATTCCATATCCATCTTTTCTGCCAAATCTTTTATATCTTTTTCATTGCTAGGCAGAAATTCATGAAGAGGCAAATCCAATAGTCGAATTATTATGGATCTATCATCCATATCTTTGAATAATTGATAAAAATCTTCTTTTTGAAATTTAAACAGGATGTTTAGGACTTGTTCAATTTTATCTTCATCTTCTTCTATAACCAACCTTCTAACATAGTTTATTCTATCTTCCCCAAAAAACATATGTTCCGTTCTGCAAAGACCTATACCTTCTGCACCAAATTTTAGTGCTTTGGCTAAATCTTCTGATTTATCTACATTTGTCCATATTTCTAATCTTCTAAATTCATCTGCCCATTTTAGTAATTTACTGAAATTTCCTAATATCTCTGCTTCCTTAGTTTTTATTTTACCTTCATATACCTTTCCTGTATTCCCATCTAAAGAGATATAATCTCCTTCTTTATATTCTTTGCCATTTACAGTAAATACCTTTCCTTTCTCATCTACATCTATATCCTTACAGCCAGATACACAGCTTTTTCCCATTTGTCTTGCAACAACTGCTGCATGAGAAGTCATACCACCTTTAGCTGTTAAAAATCCTTTAGCTTTAAACATACCATTTATATCTTCAGCAGAAGTTTCACTTCTCACTAGTATAGCTTCTTCTCCCTTTTCTGCAGCTTCTACTACGTCTTCGGAAGTGAAATATACTTTCCCAAACACTGCCCCTGGGGAAGCAGCTAAACCTTCTGCTATCTCCTTTGCTTTTTTCAATTCATTTTCATCAAAAGTAGGATGTAATAGCTGTTGAACACTTAAAGGCTCCACTCTCATTATAGCTGTCTTTTTATCGATTAACCCTTCTTCTACCATATCCACTGCAATATTTACAGCAGCCATACCTGTTCTTTTCCCATCCCTTGTTTGGAGCATATATAACTTTCCTTTTTCTATAGTAAACTCTACATCTTGCATTTCCTTATAGTGTTTTTCAAGTTTCTTTGCTATTTGCTGTAGTTCTTCATAGTTTTCTGGAAATATCTCTTTTAATTCATCAATATTTTGAGGAGTTCTGATTCCTGCTACCACATCTTCCCCTTGAGCGTTTACTAGAAATTCACCATACATATGATTCTCCCCTGTAGCTGGATTTCTAGTAAACATGACCCCTGTGGCAGAATCGTCTCCCATATTCCCAAATACCATTGTTTGTACATTTACCCCAGTTCCCATATCATGAGGAATATTGTTTATGTTTCTATAAGCTATTGCTCTATCATTATACCATGATTTAAATACTGCGCTTATAGACATTAACAATTGTGTTTTTGGATCTTGAGGAAAAGGTTCGCCAATTGTTTTTTGATATAATTTTTTGTATTCTTCTACTACTATTTTTAGATCATCAGCATTAAGCTCTAAATCGTTTTCATAACCTTTACTATTTTTTATTTCATCTAAAATCCCCTCAAACTTATCTGTCGGTATACCCATAACTACATCGCCAAACATCTGTATAAGTCTTCTATAACTATCATAAGCTGTTCGTTCATTAGATATAGCTTTAGCAAATGTTTTTACAGTTTCATCATTTAATCCTATATTTAATACAGTATCCATCATCCCTGGCATAGATATAGGAGCTCCCGATCTTACCGATAATAGCAATGGATTCTTGCTATCTCCTAGTTTTTTGCCTACCTTTTTTTCAAGTTTTGATAAATTATCTAGTATTTCCTTTTCTAGATCTACATCAATTTTTTCTCCCTTTTCATAAAACCTTTTACATACCTCTGTTGTAACTGTGAAACCTGGAGGTACTGGCAATCCAATATTGGTCATCTCTGCTAGATTAGCTCCTTTACCTCCTAATAGATT
>JAAYFV010000136.1 GCA_012728075.1 Tissierellia bacterium | reverse complement strand
TAATCTTATTGTACTTATCTACAAAATGTAAATAAGGCTTTATGAGATTTATAGTTAAGAGACTATACCCTAGTAGCTGAATCCTGTGACGCTACCACTTATTATTAAGTGAAAAATCATATTGATATTATTTAATATGATTTTAGAAACCAGGTTATGTATATGAAGATTGCCATTGCAACAGATGGAAATGAGGTAAGTGGTCATTTTGGTCATTGTGAAGGTTTTACCATGTATGAAATCAGTGAAGATGAGGTTTTAGGCAATGAATTTGTCCCTAATCCTGGACATAGGCCTGGATTTCTGCCAGTTTTTCTAAAAGAAAAAGGTACTGATATAATAATATCAGGAGGTATGGGGGCTACTGCACAACAGCTATTTTCCGACAATGGAATTCAAGTAATAGTAGGTATTAGCGGAGAATGTGATAATGTTATAGAGGACTATATAAATGGGAATCTAGAATCTACAGGAGAAGTATGTGAAGAACATGCACACGAAGGGCATTGTGAGGACTAAGTATAATAGGCCAATCCCATGGGTTGGTCTTTTTTTTAATCAAATTATTGACATATACCCAAAACTCTGTTACCATATAGATAATAAACATATACCCAAAACTAATAAAGAGGAGATGATTATATGCCAAGATTTGATAAAACAGGTCCTAAGGGCATGGGACCTATGACAGGAAGAGGAATGGGATATTGTAGACCAAGAGGATTTTATGGTAGAGGAAGTGGATATGGTTTTAGATACGGAAGAGGCAGAGGGTTTGGTTATGGATCAGTATACGGTAGAGGTATAGGAGCTTATGCTCTCAGTCTAGAAGATGAAAGGGCTATGTGGGAAGAGGAGAGAGAATATTTAAAAGCTAGACTTGATGAAGTAAATAAAATAATAGAGGACTTCAAGGAAGAATAATAAAAGGATGGCACATCCATCCTTTTATTATGGTAAAATATATCTAGAAAGGGGTGGAAGCATGGCTAGACCTAGAAAGCGAAGAAGAGTATGTAGGCTACCAAATATAAAAGTATATGGACCATTAGATGGTGATATTCATGATGAACCTATTATATTATCTGTAGAAGAATATGAGGTAATACGCCTTATAGACTTGGAAGGTTTAGAACAGGAGCAATGTGCAGAAAGGATGGATGTAGCTCGTTCAACAGTACAAAGGATGTACACCGAGGCGAAACAAAAGGTTGCAGATAGCTTGGTAAATGGGAAGATTCTAAGGATAGAAGGTGGGGATTATATATTGTGTGAAGGAGATGAGGACCCATGTATTCCATGTAATAGAGGACCTCATAGGCACAGGAGGGGGAAAATGGGGTAGAATATTATAATATATATTTGGATTTAACCGCCTTTATAAAAGGGAAAGAACCTATATAAAACTAAGGAGTTGTTTAAATGAAAAAATTAAACAATTGGGAAAAAGAAACCTTAAATTTAATTGAAAATGTAATAGATAAAAATGGGTACAAAGCTACTAGCCAGAGAAGGGAAATATTATATATTTTTATAAAGCATAATCAAAAACATTTAAGTGCAGAAGAAGTATATGAATATGTAAAACAAGAAGGAATTGGATTAGCCACAGTATATAGAAATATAAAGATATTTGTAGACTTGGATATTCTAAAGGAGATTAGAGTTGATGATACCAATTATTATGAGCTAAAGATGTATGGAAAAAAACCTTTACATATACATTTCCAATGCGAAAATTGTGGTTGTATAGAAGATATACTAGATCAAGATATAATATTAGAATACTTGAGGATCAATAGGCTTATAGAGGATAAACAAAGTTGTGAGATATTCGATATGGACATTATGTTTCATGGGTTGTGTAAAGATTGTATAAAAGAGTAAAATCAATGGGAATTGACAGAATACCCCTATATGGTATATTATAGATCTAATATAGCTATATGGGGGTGTATTTATTTGAATATTAAAATAGATGATAAAGCAAAAGAATATATTAAAAGCAAATCTAAGGATAATGCTATACGCATTTCCCTGGTTACCATTAGCTCTGGATGAGCTGTAGTATATGAACCATCGGTAGAGATGGGAAAGCCTTATGATGAAACAGCCTATAATTTGCACAGGGTAGAAGATATAGATGTATACATCATGTCAAATCTTAAGCCTAGGAAGAACACATTAAAAGTTAAGTTAAATAGATTTTTATGGATAAATAGATTAAATGTAGAAGGATTATTATAGTAGGGAATAATGGGTTCTAAGCCTTAAAGAAAGTATTATTGACTATATAAATATAATAATATATACTTATTATGTTGTTTTAATAATCGGTAAAGGTACGAAGAATATACTTCGTTTAAAAGGGAAACAGGTGAAAATCCTGTACGGTCCCGCCGCTGTAATGGAGAGAGATTTAAACAAGAGCCACTGGGAAACTGGGAAGGCATAAATCTCTATGAACCTAAGTCAGAAGACCTGCCTTTATTTATACACCGATAACTCTACGGTCGATAGGGGGTGTTTAAACGGGTAAAATATCCCCCAGTATCAGCTTGGGAGATTTTTTGTTGTCAAAATTATATAGAAAGGGGGAACAATATTGGATAAAAAGGTTAAAGAATATTTATTGATAACCTTAGGGATGTTTATGGTTGCTGCTGGATTATACTTCTTTTTAATGCCGGATAATTTAGCCATTGGTGGAGCTAATGGGCTAGCTATTGTTCTCAACCATTGGATACCTTCTATATCTGTGGGTGTTTTTATGATAATGATAAATATAATATTGTTTATTATTGGCTTCTTAGCCATAGGTACCAGCTTTGGCATAAAAACCATATACGCTAGTATAGGTACTTCTGTTATAGTTTCTTTATTTGAAAAGCTTTTACCTTATTATAATAGTCCAACTGAGGATATTATACTTCAGCTAATTTTTGGAGTACTTGTATCAGCCATTGGCATGGGAATAGTTTTTAATCAAAATGCATCAACGGGAGGAACAGATATAATAGCCAAAATACTAAATAAATTTTTAGGAATAGGACTGGGAAAGGGAGTATTGATCTCAGATCTGGCCATAGTCTTAGGTGCAGGATTCTCCTTTGGATTTGAATTAGGTATGTATTCCCTATTAGGAGTGATAGTAAACGGCTTTGTAATAGATTCTACCATAGAGGGGATGAATCTAAGTAAATCAGTAAGTATAATAAGTGAACATAGTGATGAGATAAAAAAATATATAGTAGAAGAATTGGAAAGGGGAGCTACCATATATTATGCAGAAGGAGCCTATACAGGAAGAAAAAAAGATGTCATAGTTACTATAGTAGATAGAAAGGATTTCATAAAGCTAAGAAGTTTTATAAAGGATATAGATAAAAATGCCTTTGTTACAGTAAATAATATATACGAAGTACTTGGAGATGGATTTATGGATATTGAAAGCTAGCCAATAATATAAATTTATTAAGGGCCAATTGAATTTTGTTCAATGGGCCTTTTATTTTAGCAGTTGACAAAATTAAATTATAGAGATAATATACTTATATGCCCATATGGACATATAAGTATATTATTTACTAAATTAATTTCTAAGGAGGCATATATATGGCAAATAAAAGCAAATTATATTTACTTACAGGCTTCTTAGGTGCAGGAAAGACTACCTTCTTAACCAATGTTTTAGAGGAATTAAAGGGGAAAAGAGTAGCAGTAATAATGAATGAATTTGGCAAAGTAGGGATAGATGGAACTATAATCCAAAAAGAAGGCATGGAGCTAGTAGAGATAAATAGAGGTTCCATATTTTGTTCTTGCCTACAACTTTCTTTTGTATCCGCATTAGTGGAGATGGCAGATAGAAATATGGAATATGTATTTGTAGAGAGCTCAGGACTAGCTGATCCCTCTAATATAGGGGAGTTTTTAGAAGCGGTAAAGGCAGCTAAAGGGGATGTATACGATTATAGTGGGGCTATTTGTATAGTAGATGGAGTAAACTTTTTAGAACAAGTAGAGGATATAGAGACGGTAGAAAGACAACTTAAGTTTTGCCATCTAGTGATTTTAAGCAAAGTAGATTTAATAGACGAATATAAGCTAAACAGCGTTAAGGCTAAGATCAGGGAAATAAATCCTAAGGTGGATATTGTAGAATCTATAAATGGGCAAATAGACTATGATTTTCTAGAAGAGGATCTTGTAAAAGAAGGGTGGCTGGGAGTAGAGGATACCACCAATACGCCAGAAAATAGGCCTAAAACCTTAATACTAACCTATGAAGGGAATACTACAAAGGAAAAGCTTACCCAATTTATAGATGCCATTAAAAAGGATTGCTATAGGGTTAAGGGATTTTTCCAATTGGAAGATGGGTGGAATCAAGTAGATGTAGTAGGTAGTAGAGTAGATTATAAACCAACGGATAAAGGGGAAGAAAAATCTCAATTGGTAATTATATCTAAAATAGGTCCTCAAATAATAAGGCCTATATTTAATACCTGGGAAGATATAGTGGGAGAAAAGATGATATTAAGATAAGGAGAGGAGTTAAGTGGACAAATTATTAAACTATTTTAAATTGCTTTCTGATGAAACCCGCCTTAGGATAATGGTGCTTTTGTACCATGGGGAGTTTTGCGTATGTCAAATTACAGGAATTACTGGCATATCCCAGCCCAATGTATCCAAACATTTAGCTAGGCTTAGAGATATGGGATTGGTAAAGGATGAAAAAAAGGAGCAATATACCTTCTATTCATTAAACTTGGAGGATAAGATTTTTGAAGATATATTGGGCAAAATAGTTGAAAATGTAGAAAAATATCCAGTACTTAAATTGGATTTGGAAAAGAGTAAAGCAGCAGCTAAATATATTGAACTAGCAAATATGAAAAAATAGGGGGAATATTATGAATATATTTACCTGGCTCAATGATCAACTATTAAAGATGAAATGGCTTTGGGATCTAGTGGAATTACTAGTTGAAAAGGTATTTGGCCTATCCATGGGAACACGGATAGGAGGTAGTATTCACTTTTTTATATATGATGCCATAAAGATATTTATACTACTATCCCTTGTTATATTTATTATATCCTTCATACAGAGTTATTTTCCTCCAGAGAAAACCAAAAAAATCATCGGCAGATTTAAGGGATTGAAAGGGAATATATTTGGTGCCCTATTGGGAACTGTAACTCCCTTTTGTTCCTGCTCTAGCATACCTATATTCATAGGATTTATATCAGCAGGACTACCTTTAGGGGCAACCTTCTCCTTTTTAATATCATCTCCTATGATAGATTTGGCTTCTCTAATGCTACTTATGTCCTTTTTTGGTACAAGAATAGCCATAGTCTATGTAGCCCTAGGTCTAATAGTGGCAGTTATAGGTGGAATATTTATCAGTAAATTAAAAATGGAGAAATATGTAGAATCCTATGTATGGGATGTGGAAAATGTAGATATTGAAATAGAAAAGATGAACCACAAAGACAGGGTAGAATTTGCCAAGGAACAGGTAAAGGATATAGTAGGTAGAGTATGGCCCTATATATTAGTAGGTGTAGGCATAGGAGCTGGTATTCATAACTGGGTACCCCAGTCTATCATAGAAAGGATTCTAGGGGAAGGTAATCCCTTCTCAGTACTGATAGCTACATTCATTGGCATACCAATATATGCAGATATATTTGGTACTATACCTATAGCCGAAGCTCTAATGGCTAAAGGAGTAGGGATTGGTACAGTAATATCCTTTATGATGGGAGTTACTACTTTATCCATTCCATCCTTGGTCATGCTAAGCAAAGTAGTAAAACCAAGGCTACTAGTTACTTTTGTAGCTATTGTAACTTTAGGAATAATAATCCTAGGATATGGACTTAATGGTTTTTCCTTTTTATTAATATAATGAAAGGGTGAATAGATATGGAAATTATGATATTAGGTACTGGCTGTTCCAAATGTGAAAAATTGGAGAAGAATTTGGAAGTTGCATTAAAGGAGTTAAATATAGATGCAAATATAGAAAAGGTAGACAATTTAGCAGTAATAGCAAGCTATGGAGTCATGAGTACCCCTGGTCTAGTAATAGACGGGGAAGTTAAGTCCATTGGGAAAGTTCCCAATGTGAAGGAACTAAAGAAGATGTTGGGTAAATAATAGAATAGAATTGAAACACAAAATAATATTATCTAAAGTTTATGATGATAATAGGGTATAGTAAGATTTTTAAATAAATATGGATTTATTGACAAGGAATTTAAATAAGGGTACAATCATATTAGCATATGCCAATAAGTTCACTAGAGATAGTTCTAATTGGAAGAAAATGGACTGCAGAAAGAACTGTCCCTGGTGCAGAAAGGAAGGATATAAATGACAGATTGCAATAGTTGTCCATCTAAGAATAGCTGTAATATAGAAGAACAAAATACTTGTGGTATAAAAAATAATTCTAGCAATCAAGTTAAAAATATAATAGGGGTAATGAGTGGAAAAGGAGGAGTTGGAAAATCTACTGTATCCGCAATGATTGCAGAGGAATTGAATAAAAAAGGTTTTAAAGTGGGAATAATGGATGCAGATATTACTGGGCCAAGTATTCCCAGGCTTTTAAATATAAGCCATAAAAAGGCTACAGCTAATGAATTAGGGATTATACCTGTAACTACCTCTAATGGAATAAAGGTGATGAGTCTTAATCTATTGATGGAAGATGAAGACCAACCAGTGATATGGAGAGGACCATTGATTGCTGGAGTAGTAGAGCAGTTTTGGACCGATGTACAATGGGGAGATTTGGATTATCTTATTATAGATATGCCACCAGGAACAGGAGATGTGGCTCTAACTGTAATGCAGTCTATTCCTATATCAGGATTGGTCATGGTATCTGTGCCCCAAGATTTGGTTTCCATGATAGTTTCAAAGTCCATAAATATGGCTAAAAAGCTCAATATACCTATACTAGGTGTAGTGGAAAATATGAGTTATGTAAAATGTCCCGACTGTGGCAAGAAGATTAGAATATTTGAAAGCGAAAATACTATCAAATTTTTAAAGGAGAACAATCTAGAGCTATTGGGAGAATTGCCCATGTCTAAGAATATTGCCAATGTATCTGTTGAAGGAAATGATATAATAGAAGAAGAGATACAAAATACCTTTGAACAAATAGGTACAAAAATAATAAAATCCTTAAGCTAATGCTTTGGAGGGATATATATGGCTAGACCAATTAAATGTAGAAGGGTTGAATTCTTACCTAGCATAACCTCTTTTATACCTGTAGATGATGATAATAGAGGGTTAAATGCTATAAATTTAAAAGTAGAAGAATTAGAAGCCATGAGACTAAAGGATATAGAAGGACTTAATCAACAGGAATGTGCTGATGAAATGGGAGTATCCCGCCAGACTTTCCAAAATATCATAGATAGTGGGAGAAAAAAAGTTACCCAAGCCTTGGTAGAAGGGAGAGGCATAAATATTAAGGGAGGTAACTATGTATTTACTCACTGTAGATTAAAATGTAAAAGTTGCAATGAGATTTACGAAGCAAATTTCATAAGGGATAAGAATACCTGTCCTAATTGTCATTCTCATAAGATAGTATGCAAGAATAAAGGTGCAAAATGTAAAAAACTATGTATCAAATAGATGGTATAAACCCCCAAGATTTTGGAAAAAATAAGGATAATAATATTTTGGGGGTAAAATTATGGTTAAAAGTAAAAAATATTATGAAGCTAAAGCTAAAAAAATCTTAGAATATGCTAATCTATTGTCCCATTCCTTGAAGGAAAAAGAAAAAACTGAGGAGGAAGAAATATTAGAAAGTCTAAAACAAGCCCACAAAGAGTGGAAGGATAAAGAAAGGTATTTTCAGTCGGTAAAGGAACCAGATTTAATAGATCATGCTATATATGAACTAGAGGCATCTAGAATAAAGTATATGTATCTATTAAAAAAAATAAAGGAGATAAATATAGAGTAATATTTACAAAACCTGTCCTCTATTATATAATATAGTGAAAATATAGGAGGGGTATTATGGGTTTTGGTACTTTATTATCCTTTATATTTGGTCTGTTCCTATTATATATAGTAGGAATGCTATTGGTAATTCCCATTAAGATAATAGTAAAATTAATAGCTAATGGGGTTATTGGAGGATTATTACTACTTTTGTTCAATTTCATAGGGGGATTTTTGGGGCTATCCTTAGTGATAAATCCAATTACAGCGTTGACTGTGGGTTTCTTAGGCATACCAGGGGTGATATTGTTACTTATATTGCAGAAGGTTTTATGATATGATAGGATATATGATATAATAGGAAGGTATTAAAATACTGTCAATATAAAATAAATTTAGTAAGGGGGGCATAAGCCGTGGCAGCAATCAAAATACAAGTAGAAAAGAGAACAGAATTGGGGAAAAACAAAGTAGATAAAATAAGGGATAATGATATTGTTCCTGGAGTATTATATGGAAAAGGTGAAGAAACTAAACATGTTCAAGTAGATAGACGAATGTTTGAAAAGGTATATAGATCTGCAGGAATGAGTACATTGATAGACTTGGAATTAGATGGAGAGGTTTTACCTGTACTTATTAAAGAAGTTCAGAAACACCCATTTAAGAACGAATATCTCCATGTGGATTTCCAACAGCTTAATATGGACGAAACAGTAAAACTTACTTTACCTATTACTCTAGTAGGCAGAGAAAATATCCAACATCAACCTTCCGTATTGATACAGCAGTTGGATGAAATTGAAATTGAATGTTTACCAAAGGATATTCCAGAAGATATTGTAGTAGATGTATCAAATATCGATTTTACAACCCCAATTTTTGTGTCTGATTTAGAGATATTTGGGAATGAAGACGTAGTAATATTCAGAGAAGCTGATGATGTAATTGCTAGTCTAATTGAACCTACTGAAGAAGAAATAGAGGAAGAAGAAGAGGAAGTATTAGAAGCTGATGAAGTTCCAGTAATAGGCGAAGAAGATGAAGAAGAAGTAGAAGAAGTAGAAGAACCAGAAGAATAATAATTTTAAAAACAGGTAATGGGATTACCTGTTTTTTATTTGCCTTTTTTTACAGAATAAATTAGAATAATACTAAAGGAGGTAGATTTATGGAGCAAATCGTAGAGAGGAAGAAAAAACCCGTAATAAAGATTTTTTTATTAATTTTACTTTCTGTTATATTTATAGATTTTGTTATCTTCTTGATGAATAAATTTAATGATAAATTGCCCTATACTACTACTTTGATTACAATGCTTTTAGTCATATTTTGTTGTAGCTATATTCTTATAAAATACTTTTCAAAATACTCTTATACTCTAGAAGAAGATCATTTAGTATTCCATAGAATTATTGGTAGCAAAAGATTTGAAATGTTAAGGATACACTATTCTGACTTGATTAGAATAACTTCCAATGAAGAAATTTATAATCTAAAGAAGCCCACATATAAATTTATATTTGATAAGAATCCTGATCCAATATATATTGGTAAATTTAAATACAAAAAAGACAAAAGGACCTTTTTATTTAGTCCCAATGATAAGTTGTTAAATCACTTGAAAAAAGCCATGAATATGAGGAGTGAAAAAAATGGGTAAAATATTATCTGGTTATCTAATGCCCCATCCTCCTATTATTGTGGAGGAAATAGGCAGAGGGCAGGAAAGAAAAGCTATTAATACCATTGAAGGCTGTAGAACTATAGCTAAGGATATAAAGGAGAAAAAACCTACTACTATTATAATCATAACTCCCCATGGTCCTTTATTTTCCGATGCAATCTCCATATCCGTATCAGAAAGATTAGAAGGAGATTTTAGAAACTTTGGAAATAGAAGCTTAAAATTTAGTTTTAAAAACAATTTAAAACTAGTAGATGAGATTATATCCCAATCCTACAAAGAGGATATTATGATAGCCAAAATAGATGAGGATTTTGCAAGAAGTTATAATGTAGACAGTAGTTTAGACCATGGAGCCTTAGTTCCTCTATATTTTATAAACAAAGAGTATAAAGATTTTCAGCTTGTTCATATAACCTATGGTTTACTTTCACCTAGAAAACTATATAGCTTTGGTAATATAATAAAAGAAAAATCTTTAGAATTAGAAGAGGATGTAGTATTAATAGCAAGTGGGGATCTATCCCATAAACTATCCTATGATGGACCTTATAGTTATTCACCTTATGGCAAACAGTATGATACAAAGATAGTAGAGTTATTAAAAGAAGGGGATTTTAAATCTATAGCTGCCTTTGATATGGAACTAAGTGAAAAGGCGGGAGAATGTGCTCTTCGCTCCTTAATCATATTAGCAGGTTTTTTGGAAGGTTTAAAAATCAAACCCAAAGTCCTTTCCTATGAGGGACCTTTTGGTGTTGGATATTGTAATGCTATGTTCCATAATATAGGGGAGAACCATGGAGATAATACCTTTGAACAATTACTTGATATGGAAAATAAAAAGATTGAAAACATAAGGAAGAATGAAGATGAATATGTAAGACTAGCTCGGAATAGCTTAGAATATTATATTAAAAATGGAAAGATAATGGATGTTCCCAAGGATATAAGTGATGAATTATTAAAACGTAGGCATGGTGCTTTTGTAACCATAAAAAAAGACGGAAATCTTAGAGGCTGTATAGGTACCATAGAGCCTACTAAGGCTAATCTAGCAGAGGAGATAATTTATAATGCAATAAGTGCAGGAGTCAAAGATCCTAGATTTGAGCCTGTAACAGAAGAAGAATTACCTTATTTGGTGTACTCAGTAGACGTATTATATCCACCGGAACCTATTTCATCTTTAGAGGAACTGGATGTAGAAAAATATGGGGTTATTGTTTCCAAAGGCTTTAGAAGAGGGCTATTATTGCCTAATATAGAAGGAGTGAATACTCCTAGTGAACAGGTAAGTATTGCTCTTGCAAAAGCAGGTATAGGAGGGTATGAAGATTATAAATTAGAGAGATTTCGGGTAGAAAGGCATTTTTAAGGAGGAAATATTTATGGAATGCATGTACTATGAAAAAATAAATGAAAAAAGCGTCAAATGTCATCTATGTCCTCACAATTGCACCATCAAGGAAGGGAATACAGGCATATGTAGGGTGAGGAAAAATGTAGAAGGCAAGCTTATAAGTTTAAATTACGGCAAACACACCTCCTATGCTTATGATCCTATAGAGAAAAAGCCCCTTTATCATTTTTATCCAGGAAAAGATATATTTTCCATAGGAAGCTTTGGTTGCAATTTAAAATGCGATTTTTGTCAAAACTGGGATATAGCCCATGAAGAATCTTTGACTATGGAAATAGAAGACAAGGATATATTATTATTAGGAAAATCTAAAGGTTCTATAGGTATAGCCTACACCTACAATGAACCAACTATATCCTATGAATATATACTTCATATGTCTAAACTAGCTAAAAGACATGGGTTGAAAAATGTATTGGTATCCAATGGATATATAAATGAAGAACCTTTAAAAGAATTACTACCCTATATTGATGGGATGAATATAGATCTAAAATCTTTCAAAGATGATTTCTATAAAAGAATATGCAAAGGCACTTTAGAACCAGTATTAAATACCATCAAACTAGCTGCCCAATACACCCATGTAGAGATAACCAACTTAGTTATAGAGGGACAAAATAGCTCAGAAGAAGAGATACGGGATTTAAGTCAATGGATTGCAAGCATAGACAAAGAAATTCCCCTACATTTATCTAAGTATTTTCCATCTTATAAGATGAAACTTCCTGAGACTAGCTATGAAGTCCTATTAAGATCAAAGGAGATTGCCAATGAGTATCTAGACTATGTATATGTGGGAAATGTATGGGGTATTGACAATAACACCTATTGCCCTAATTGTCGCAATCACCTAATCCACAGGCATGCTGGTGGAGAGATAATAGGTATAAAAAACAATAGATGTTCCAAATGTGGTAAACCTATAAAAGTAGTATATTAACATATAATATTTAGCACCAGTTATACTATTTTGAATAATATATAATATTAAGGCAATAATTCTAGCAAAACATGTATAAGGGGTTGATCATTTGTACTGTATTGTCTGCAAAAGGGAAGAGGGGGATATGGAATTATTAGGGACAAATATATGTAAAACCTGCATGGAAGATATATCTATAACCTGTGTATCCAGTCAAAGATACGATTATAATAAAGAGATGATAAAGATGATTTTGAAAAAATATATATATGAAAGACTAAACTTAAACCCTGTAGAGTGACTACAGGGTTTAAGTTTTGATATAATAAAATTAAGAAGTAATTTAAATTATAATATTTGTTGAAGATGAATTTTCAAGAGAGGAGAAGAAACTATGAGCACTCCTATTTTAGATGCATTAAAAAAACTAAGGATGCAAAATAGCATATCTTTTCACACCCCAGGACACAAGGGGAGAAACACTTTGATAAACTGGGAAGATTATATCCCTTATATAGACATTACGGAAATATGGGGTATGGACAATCTGCAAGACCCCCAAGGAATCATAAAAAAGAGCCAGGAGATGGCAGCGGAAGCCTTTGGTGCCAAATACACCCTATACTCTATAAATGGTACTACTGGAGGCATATACATAAGCTTATCTGCTGTAACTAATCCAGGAGATAAGATTTTAATCCAAAGAAATTCCCATAAATCCGTATACAATGGAGCTTTATTAAATAGATTAAATATAGAATACATATATCCTAATTATAATAAAAAAAACCAGGTTTTTACAGGTGTAGCCCCTCAAGATATAGAAGCTAAGTTAAAAGAAGATAAAGACATTAAGGTGGTGGTAATCACATATCCTAATTATTATGGCATTTGTTCTGATATAACTACAATAGCAAAGGTAGTCCATAAATATGATAAAATATTATTAGTAGATGAAGCCCATGGAAGCCATTTTGCATTTTCAGAAAGCCTTCCCATACCTGCATTAGAGGCAGGAGCTGATATAGCTGTTCAAAGCACCCATAAAACATTAGCTAGTTTTACTCAAAGCTCCATGATTCATGTGGGTACAGACCGGGTAAATATAGAAAAACTAATAGACATGTCTTCCCTATATCAATCTACTAGTCCTTCCTATCCATTGATGTTATCCTTAGAAATAGCTAGAGCCTATATGGAAGGGGAAGGAATATACAAACTAGAAGAAGCTCTATCTTTAGCTCGACATACTACCTGTAGGCTAATGGATATAAATGGAGTTTATGTATTCACCGAAGATGAAGAGGATAGTACCATATACCATAAAGATCCTATGAAGATCCTATTTAGATTAGATGGAATCACAGGAGTTCATTTGAGCCGAATGCTAATGGAAAGGTACCATATATACTTAGAGATGTCAGACTACTACTATGCTTTAGCTTTAGCTTCCCTTATGAACAATAAGGAGGATTTTAAAAGATTATTAGAAGCTGTAGAGGAAGTAGCCAAGGATAGATACAATGAAACTAAACCTATAGATATAAATATACCATCCCCCAATGTAAAAATGCCCATATATGAAGCCTTTTATAGCAACAAAAAAGCTACAGATATTAGAGAAAGCATTGGGAAAATATCTGCCTCTTATATAATTCCTTATCCTCCAGGAATTCCCCTTATATGTCCTGGGGAAGAGATTACAGAAGAATTACACCACTATATTTTACAATTGATGGATATTGGTATAGAAATAGTAGGGCTTATAGGCTATAATAAAGAAAAGATATTAGTAATAGATTAGGAAGGGAATGACTTAGGATTGAAGGGAATATTTATAACACTAGAGGGCCCTGACGGCTCGGGAAAGAGCACTATTATGAACTTATTAAAGGACTATTTCCATGAAAAAAACATAGATATAATATCTACTAGAGAGCCAGGAGGTACAGAGATAGGAGAAGAAATTCGCCAAATTATATTAGACAACAAACATAAAAATATGTTAGCGGAAACGGAAGCACTACTATATGCTGCATCCAGAGGGCAACATGTCCACGAAAAGATACTTCCCGCTTTGGAGTTAGGCAAAATAGTTCTTTGCGAAAGGTTTATTCTTTCATCTTTAGCTTATCAAGGAGTAGGAAGGGGACTAGGGATAGAAGAAGTTAAGATGATAAACGATTTTGCCATAAAGGGTATAAGACCAGACTTAACATTGTTTTTCCATGTGGATCCAGTAGTCACTTTAAGCAGAAAGACTAATGTAAAAGGAGGAGATAGACTAGAACAGGAAGGATATGAATTCCATAGGGAAGTATATCAAGGTTATATGAAGCTTCTAAAAATGTATCCAGAAAACACTCAAATAATAGATGCAACCCAATCCATAAAAGAGGTATTTAATCAAAGTATTTATCATATAGAGAATATCCTTAAAGAAAAGGAGGGACAAATATGAAGCTTATTATTGCTATAGTGCAAGATCAAGATGTTCCAAGTTTAATGGATGATTTAACTGAAAATGATTATAGAGTTACTAAACTAGCTTCAACTGGCGGGTTTTTAAAGTCAGGAAATACCACCTTACTAATGGGAGTTGAAGATAATCAGGTGGATAAGGTAATGAAAATTATAGAAGCCAACTGTAAGACCAGGGAGATAACAACTTCTTTACTTACAGTATCCATGCCTGGAGATACCTATATGCCTTATCCATTAGAGGTGAGGGTAGGAGGCGCTACTATATTTATACTAGATGTGGAACGATTTGTAAAAATATAATTAGGAGGAATAAGAATGAAACTTATTATTGCCATAGTTCAAGACGAGTTTTCTAATAAAGTCATTAAAGCATTGATGAACAACAAGTATAGAACTACTAAGCTATCTTCAACAGGAGGATTTTTAAAATCAGGGAATACCACTCTTTTGATAGGAGTAGAAGATGGGGAGGTAGACAAAGTCATAGATATTATAGAAAAGGAATGTAAGGATACAAAGGTAATGAAGGGGCAAGATGAAGTAACTGTAGGTGGTGCAAATTTGTTTGTATTAGACATGGAAGACTTTAGAAAGTTATAATCGTGGAGGAAGTTTTAATGGATTTTAACGATATAATAGGTCATGAGGATACAATAGACAATTTAAAAAAAACTATAGAAAAAGGCCATATATCCCATAGCTATCTATTTGAAGGAGAAGAGTCCATAGGTAAAAGGAAAGTTGCTTTAGCTTTTGCCAAGACTCTTCTCTGTAGGTCAGAAGGCGTAGAACCTTGCAATAGATGCAATTCTTGTTTAAAATTTGACAATTTTAATCATCCAGATTTTACATTAATAGAGCCAGAAAAGGAGCTAATAGAAAAGAAAAAAATTGATAAATTATTGAGCAATATAAATATAGCCCCTCTAGAGAGCAAAAGAAAGGTAATCATTATAGATGATAGTCATTATATGAGATTGGAAACCCAAAACGCCTTACTAAAGACCTTGGAAGAGCCCCCTCATTATATCAATATTATATTGATTACTTCCAATAGCAATAATATTATTCCTACTATATTATCACGTTGTGAAATAGTCAACTTCTATCCTGTACAGAAGAACAAGATAGAAGAACTATTAGTGGGGAAATACGGTAAAACTAGAGAAGAAGCTAATTTTATAGCCCATTTTACCAAGGGCTCCTTGGGGAAATCTATAATATATTCTAAATCCCCATATTTTTTCAAATTACGAGATGAAACCTTAGATATTATTGATCAAATACTTAGAGGGGATGAATTTAATATATTTGTTTCCATGGATTTTTTCAATAACAATAAGGATAACTATGAGGATATATTGGATATTTTGCTATACTGGTTTAGGGACTTAATCCTATATAAAAAAATAGGTTCTTCAGAGCTACTTATAAATCAGGATAAAACTACCCTTTTATCCAATCAATCCTTCTTAAAAGAAGATAGAATAAATGATATAATAGAAAAGATTATGGAAACAAGGGAGAATATAAATAGAAATGTAAACTATCAATTAGCCATAGAAACCATGCTTTTAAATATGCAGGAGGTATAATTTTATGATAACAGTAGTTGGTGTAAGGTTTAAAAAAGCGGGGAAAATATATTATTTTGATCCCGATGGGATGGAAATAGTAGAAGGGGACTCAGTAATAGTAGAAACAGCTAGAGGAGTAGAGTTTGGTCATGTAATAGTGGGACCTAAGGAGGTAACGGAACAGGAGATAGTTCCCCCTTTAAAAAAGGTTATTAGAGTGGCTACGGAAGAAGATTATAGGATTCATCAGCACAATAAAGAAAAAGCAATAGATGCTTTTTATATATGTGATGATAAAATAGTAGAACATGGCTTAGAAATGAGACTTGTAGATGTGGAATACACTTTTGATAACAATAAGGTCATATTTTATTTTACAGCTGATGGGAGAGTAGACTTTAGAGAATTAGTCAAAGACCTAGCATCTATATTTAAAACCAGAATAGAACTAAGACAAATAGGTGTACGAGATGAAGCCAAGATGATAGGGGGATTAGGCCCTTGTGGTAGGGTTGCCTGTTGTTCCACTTTTTTAGGGGAATTTGACCCTGTATCCATAAAAATGGCCAAAGATCAAAGTTTATCTTTAAATCCTTCAAAGATATCTGGCCTATGTGGTAGACTTATGTGTTGTTTAAAATATGAAAGTGAAGTATATGAAAAACTATTAGAGAAAATTCCCCCTGTTGGGACTATAGCTATAACTCCTGAGGGAACTGGTACAATAGTGGAAACTTATACTCTATTGGAGATGGCAAAGGTAAAGGTTAAATTAGAAGATGATACAGAAGATATATTTAGTTATAATCTAGATGATATCCAAATAACAGATGAAATAGATCCAGAATATCAAAAGGTGATAGAAACTGAAAGTACAAAAGATACATTGGAAGAGAATGAAGAAGATAAGGATTAAATATTTTTGTTAAAATACCCTTTTATTCTTTATGATAATTTGATAGAATAATAGAGTATAAAGGACAAGCTACCTAGGGGGTGAAACTTTTGGCATATAAAATAACCGATGCATGTATTGCATGTGGTGCTTGTGAAGCTGAATGCCCTGTTGAGGCTATATCTGCAGGAGATGACAAATATGTTATAGACCCAGATGAATGTATTGACTGTGGTTCTTGTGCAGATGTATGTCCAGTAGATGCACCTCAACCAGAATAATTAAAGAAGTACCATAAAAGACCCTAATTAGGGTCTTTTTTAAAATATATTTAGATCTAAAGATTGAAAAGTCCATAATGGTATATAATGAATATAGAAACTATACTGAAAAAATATATTCACTATATGGAATGACAAAGGAGAATAGATATGAGTGGAGGAATTCTATATATTTGCCCTACCCCTATTGGCAATCTAGAGGAT
>JAAYFV010000135.1 GCA_012728075.1 Tissierellia bacterium | reverse complement strand
CAGTAACTTTATTAAAAATCAATCTATTAGGATTAAAAGTATAATTAAGTCCTGATGTATACAATTGTGCTACACTCATTAAAGGAGTTATAGATGCATCTACCTCTGCTACAGTTTTTAACTCTTTTCCCGTTAAATATACAGAAATGAGAGGATACCCTGATACCTTATCTGGTCCTATTCCCAATGAACTCACTGTAAACACATCTGATACAGTAATATCTCCTCTGACAAAAGAACCTCTTATAGTGCCAACGGGAGTTACAGAAATGGCTATGGGTTTATAATCTTTCCCTTCAGCTTTTTTTACTGCATATATGTATGAGTCACTAATTAAATTTCCTAAAGTATCTTCTTCATGTTTAGTTCCTAATAAACTATAAGGGGTAAAACTAAAGGGTGTATGTGCTACTACCTCATCAAACTCCATGTTAAAAATATCTAAATACTCTTTTTGAACTATTTCCTTGTAATATTCTATAGTTTCATTAATTGATAGATCTTCGCTTAAATGATCATCTATAGGTTCCAATCTATAATCTTCTAGTTTCCAACCTTTCCCTTCCTTTTTTATATCTATTACTCCAATATTTTCTCCATTTTCTCCACAAGAACCTATGATTGTATTTCCCACTACTATAGGCTCTTCAAAAGCTGTATGACTATGTCCACTTACAATTATATCAATATCTGGAACTTTTTTAGCTAATATTTCATCTTCCGATTTTGAACTATCTTCATGGGTTCCTGAATGGGACAAACAAATTATTAAATCTACATTCTCTTTGTTTTTCAATACATCTACAACTTTTTCAGCTGATTTGATATAATCTTCAAACACTACCTCTGCCATAGGAGCATTGGAATCTGCCTCTCTACCCATTAATCCAAAAATACCTATTTTAACTCCTTCCCGTTGAATTATAGTGTAATCTTTTACTCCATAATATTCCATAGAATCTTTTAACTTGGATAAAGTAGGAGTTAATTTTCCATCATCATCCACTGGAAACGTGATATTGGAAGCCACAATTTGTGGTAAATCCTCTCCACTATCCTTTGCATTTTTTAAGCTATCTGCTAATCCTTCTGCTCTAAAATCAAATTCATGGTTCCCGAAGGTTACCACATCGAATCCCATTTTGCCTAATGTTCTTAACTGAGGTGCATGACTAGCAAAAATGGTTTGAAATAAAGTTCCCATTGAAAAATCTCCTGCATCTACCAATAATAGATTAGGGTTTCTTTCCCTTTCCTTTTTAATTGCCCTATTAAGTCTAGCATATCCACCTATTGTTTTAATTTCCCCATCTTCTTCTATTTTAGAAGGATAAAAGTGATCATGCATATCATGGGTAAATAATATGGTTATAGACTGAGGTTTCATTTCTAAAGAGCTTCCTTGGGATATAGATATGAATAAAATTATAATACTTAAACAGGCAAGAAAAGTTTTTGAAAATTTATTCATAATTTACCTCCTTAGCAAACGTTTTTCTTTTATATATAATTATAGCATCATACCTTTTTAAATACATCATATATTATTGTAGTATAATAGAATTATAATATTGTACTATATTATAATAGTATAAGTATTTTGTCTATATTATTAATTATTTTATTTGGTTTTAGTTTATAACTTTACATAAATTAATGTTCATAATATAATCAAAAAAACGTAATTCTTTTTCATAAGCATATTTATCTTATTTTATAAGGGGGAATAAAAAATGGTTGAAGAAACTCTAAAGTTAGAGGTTTCAGATGGTCATAAAATATTTGTATATAACTGGCGTCCAGATGGGGATAATAGGGTAAAAGGAATTGTCCAAATAGCCCATGGTATGGCTGAAGCAGCACATAGATATAAAAGATTTGCTGAAAAACTTGTTCAAGAAGGCTATATTGTATATGCCAATGATCATAGAGGCCATGGTAAAACAGCAGCATCTCTAGATGAAGTAGGATATATAGGCCCTGATGGCTTCAATAGGATGGTAGAAGATATGAAGGAATTGACCCAATTTATTCAGAATAAAGAAAATAGCGATTTGCCCTTATTTTTATTTGGACATAGTATGGGTTCTTTTCTATCTCAACGATATATTAGCCTTTACGGTAATAGCATACAAGGAGTAATATTGTCTGGGACTTCAGGTAGTCAAGGTCCTATATTAAATATAGGGATAGGTATAGCGAAAAGAGAAATTGCTAAAAATGGACCTAAAGCAAGAAGTCCCCGCCTCAACGATTTAAGTTTTGGTAGTTATAATAAAAAGTTTGAACCAAGTAGGACAGAGTTTGACTGGTTGACTAGAGATGAAAAAGAAGTAGATAAATATATGGAAGACCCATATTGTGGTGGAATATTTACAACAAGTTTCTATTATGATTTCTTTAAAGGACTGAAGGAAAATTTCAAAAAAAGTAATTTAGAAAATATACCAAAAAATCTACCCATATACATATTTGCAGGAGACAAAGATCCTGTAGGCAATATGGGAAAAGGAGTACTCAAATTAGTAAAGACATATCAAAGACTTGGCATAAAAGATTTAGAATATAAATTATATAAAGATGGTCGTCATGAAATGTTAAATGAAATAAATAGAGATGAAGTAATGGAAGATGTAATCAATTGGCTAGACAAACATATATAGGATAAAAGTTGGCCTGATAAATATTGATGCCAGCCTAGTTTCCCCACTATCCCTACCACTTCACAATCTTTATCATATTTCTTCTCTAAATTGCCCATACTAAATAAGAATAGATTTACTAACTAGAGGAGGGTGATTTCTATGGAAAATCCAAATACTATAGGTGAGATATTGACTCAAACTAAAATAATCGAAGAAAACAACTGGACCAATACCCAATACTTAAATAGCATAAATATGCTTCTTGCTTCCAATGATCTGGGAAAAGTAGAGGATGAAAAATTAGCTGAAAAATTAAATCAGCTCCACAAAAATATGGAAGATATTAATAAACTAACTGAAGATTTGCTCTCCCATTTAAGTAGCAAATACAATTAAGTGGTGGCTATCCATCACTTAATTTTTTTATGTTTTTAATAAAATTTTTATATATATTAAAAAAGGATTTTATAAATACATGTAGAATATAATATACTAGGTGATGGATATGAAAATGAAATCAAATAATGAAAAACATCTTTCCAATGAGCAACTACTTAAACTATATAAAAAGAATAATAGCACAGATATTAGAAATAGGATAATTTTAAACAATATAGGCCTAATATATGTAGCTGCAAAAAAAAGAATCAATCTATCTACATGTTTTACCTTTGACGATTTAGTCCAAGAAGGTGTTATAGGTATGATCAAAGGTATAGAAAAATATGATGTAAGTAGAAATACCAATTTTTCTACCTATGCTTATTATTGGATTATACAGCAGATGGATAGGGCCATCGTCAATAATGGTTATTTAATAAGATTACCTGCCTATATGTACGAAAAGGTAAATATAGTATCTACTGTAGAAAAGGATTATTTAGCAAAGAATCGTGAAATAGATGTAAAAAACCTTTGTGACGAAATAAATATAGACGAAGATGAATACTATCAAATAAATTATTATAAGAAAAACTACTATAATCTAACTTCCCTCAATTATACAATAAATCTAGATTCAGATGAAAGCTACATGGAATTTCAAGATTATATTCCAAATGATGATCCTTCAGTTGAAGATATTGTGTTTTTTAACGCTTTAGAAAAAGAAATAAATGAAGCTCTAAATACCCTAACCCCTAAAGAAAGGGAGGTACTAGAGCTTAGATTTGGTTTAAATGGGAAAGAACCTTCTACCCTAGAAACCATAGGTAATAAATACCAGCTCACTAGGGAGAGGATACGTCAAATTGAAAATAAAGCTTTAATAAAGTTAAATAGACAAAATCCCAAAACTCATCTAAAGGATTATCTAATTTTATATTAATCTACATAATTAGAAAAAAACTCTATTCTTTCCTCTGCTGTTGGATGGCTATGATACCATATTTTAAATATATTGCTAGAACGAGGTATACTCAAACTTTCTTTATATAGTTTAGATATGGTGGATATAGCTGCTTCTTTATTTTTTGTTAGCTGTATTTCTATCTTATCTGCTTCTCTTTCCATATATCTAGAAGTAGCGTTGATTATTGGATTAGCAAAAAATATATAAAAGTTTAATACTAGCAGTATTAGAGGGAAAGAAGCTATATTATATAATCTATCAAAACCAAAGCTACCATTGGATCTCAATAGAATCCAATTAGATGTCCTATACACTAGATACATGAGAAGTATAGATCCAATCCCTCCTAAAATTATCCCTTTCCATATGTGTCCCTTTATATAATGGCCTATCTCATGGGCAGTAACGCTTAATACTTCTTCCCTATCCAATTTGTCTATAGTAGTATCCCACAATACTATCCTCTTAGATCCAAATATCCCTGTCATATAGGCATTCATCTCATTGGTATCCCTGCTCTTATCCACTTTGTATATATCTGCATCTTCTATACCTGCTTTTCTAAGCAATTGTTTTATCTCTAGACCTAATTCCTCATCTTCTATGGAAGTATATTTATTAAATATTGGATCTATATACATAGGGGATATAAAGGTAATAAACAATATAACTGGTATGGTAATCATACCTAAATAAAGCCACCATTTATTGGGACTTTTGTATATTAAATAATAGGGGAACCATATGGTAAGAGAAAGAGCTGCTGTATTTATGATAAAACTTTTTAATAGCACTTCTAGCCATCTATATATTGTTTGATTAGATAAATTGTATCTGTGTTTTAAAACAAAACTACTATAAAATCCAGTAGGCAATGAAATAAATAAGTCAATTATTGAAAAAAGTACCACATATATAATTCCAGTCAAAAAAAGATTCCTTCCCTTACTACTAGCAAAGGTACCAATTTTATTTGATAATCCAGTCATTAGGAATAATAGAGGTACTAAAAACTTAAGCAATAGATTTATAGCCCATACCTTTAAATTGGACTTTCTGTAGTCATAGGCCTCTTTTGGTATAACTGAATACTCTATTTTTAATCTATCCATATTCTTATATTCACTTACCAATATGAATACTATAAAAAATATTAAAAACACAAAGAACAAACCAATAGTCCAGGATAATCTTTTATCCATTTTAAATCTTCCCTCCGAAAATTATCGTTTATTATATTATACCAAAATATCTTATTAATAATGTTCTTATTTTAATCTTTATATAATTAACACTAAAATATAAAATCCCCTTAATAGGGGATTTATATTATAAATCTATTTTATTTTCTATTATATATCCTGTTCCCAAGAAGAACACTACTGCCACAGCTATACTATATATAAATCCTGCAATATTTAACACAGCATTTCCCATATTTCCACTTGCCATTAGCCCTGCACTACTCATCTCAATATGGAAACCATAATTAAGCATATCATTGGATATAATTCTAAAGGTATTCAAATCCAAATAATAAGGTAATCCTTGAATAATCTTAGCTTGGCCCATAGCCACTAGTCCACTTACTATTAGGAATATTACAAACCAAAAACCGCCAATCCTTTTATTCCTAAAAGTAACTCTACCTAAAGCCATAGAGAAATAAATTAGTATTAGTGTGCTAACACCACCTATAAACATAATGAGTAGGAATACACTAGCCTCTCTAATTGGTATACTATTTATTATGGCTATTATATCTGAAATAGCTGGTTTTATAGGAGCAAAGATAAAAGTCATAAACACATTATACAAGCCTATTACAAGCCCTAATATTGCAAACCATATTATCGCCACGATTAATTTAGAACCTAGTATTTGATTTCCTGTTAAAGGCAAGGTAAAGGTCAAATATCCTCTATCTTCATATAATTCCTTTCTAAAGGATCCTATTATATATAAAAAAGTAGTAAGAAGTGTACCAAATATTACCAATATAGACAAACCCATAAAGGTTACACCTAATGCTGAACCTTCATTAGCATTGGCTATATAGACGTATATTCCCGTTGTAAGTATTAATACTAATGCCAATACTCCTAATATAAATTTGTAGTTGCCTTTTAATTCATATTTCATATATCTGCCCATTTTTTCTCCTCCTATTCTCCAAATATTTCCTTGTAAATATCATCTATCTGTTTGCCTTTTTCTTCTCGTAAAGCTTCTGCATTGCCTTCTAGTACTATACTTCCATCTTTCAGAAATACCACATCATCAAACAAGTTTTCCATATCTCTAACCAAATGAGTGGTAATCAACATGGAACTATTTTCATTGTAATTGTTTATTATAGCATCTAATATTTGATCCCTAGCTACTGGGTCTACTCCTGCTATAGGTTCATCTAATACATAAAGTTTAGCATCCCTTGATAATACTAGGGATAGATTTAGCTTCTCATGCATCCCTTTTGAAAGGGATGTAACCTTCATGGTTCTTTCCAATTTCATAAAATCTAGTAGGTTTTTAAATCTATTTTCATCAAAATCCCCATAAAAATCCTTATAAAAATCACAAGCATCTTGTATACTCATCCAATTATATAAAAAATTCCTATCAGGTAAATAGGATACTATGGATTTAGTATATACTCCTACCTCATGTCCATCTATTAAAACTTCTCCTTTAGATTTTCTTAACAATCCTGCTAATATCTTGATTAGTGTGGTCTTCCCACTGCCATTTGGCCCAAGGACTCCCACTACTTTCCCTGACTGTATACTTAAATTTATATTATCTAATGCCTTTTTATTAAAATAATTTTTACTTAAATCTTTTATTTCCACAATGGGTTTCATTTTATTTCCTCCTTTTCTATCCATTCTGATACAATATCCATTATTTCATTGGAATCAAATCCTAATTTTTTCATCTTCATTAAGAAACCATGCACCACATCTTTGGCCATATTGCTTCTCAAATCTTTGATCATTAGTTGATCTTCAGTTACAAAGGTCCCCATTCCCCTTTGAGTAAAAACAATATTTTCCCTTTCCAATTCCTGATAACTCCTTTGTATAGTATTGGGGTTTACTTTAAATTTTTTGGAAAGTTCCCTTACTGATGGCAATTTATCACCTCCCCTTATTTCACCTGAAGCTATACTACTCTTTATCAAATTCATAATCTGTATATATATGGGAAGATTGTCGTTAAACTCCATATCTTCACCTCCATTATTAAATATTAGTGTACTAATCCTATAGTACACTAATATTGTTTTTATGTCAATATATAATTTTAAAAACCTTGCAACTTTTTTAGTCACAAGGTTTTTCCTTAAGCTACTCCTTTTCTATTTCTAATAATAGAAGGACTTATTGGATAAATTTTTTAGCAAATAGTGGCTTAAATAATAATAGATAATATCCCCTTTTTTTTGATTATACACCTATTCTTTCAAAGATTCTATATTTTTGAATACTATATCCTTTTTGGTTTTCAATAACTTCCTACTGTTTCCTTCTAGGGAGTTTTCCATATCTTTTATGGACAAATATAACTTATCTAGGTTTTTCAATTTAGTTTTATCTTTTTCTAATCTTTGTTTTAAAATTAATATATCCTCTTCCCTTTTATCTAATATTTCCTTTCCATTTTCAGGATGAAGATAAGCTTGAAGGACTGCATATTTTATCTTACATAGGTACCCATTAATATCGTCTTTATATAGATTGAAAAAGTAAGCTAAAGAATATAAGGATTTGCTAGTTGCTTCTATAGTACCTTTTGTATCCCTATTTTCTACTCCTTTTGTTATATTGTCTAGATTGTTCTTTAAATCCCTTCCCTTATCGATACTAGCTCCCTTTTTTCTACTCTCGATCTCATAGCTATTCCAATCCCTATGAATTTGATCTACCAGTTTCTCTAGGCTGTTCCACTCCTTTAACAGTTCTATATCTTTGCTGGAAACTTGGTTTTCAAATTCCTTGTTTCCTTCTTTAGCTTTCTCTTCTGTTCCTTTGTTTTCATCTTTTTTCTCCTCTTCTCCATGAAGGGATTCGTGTTCTAAGGGGCTTAGTTTGGATATTTCTTCTATATGGTCTACGGACTTAAGCACCTGATCTAATCCTTCTAATACGGAGACTAGGTTTTTAGGAGCCCTGTCCTTTGTTTCAACTTTCATAGGGGTTTTCTTTTCCATATTGGTACAGGCAGTGAATAAAATCAAAAATATGGACAATATGCTTAAAAAAATTTTTTTACTCAATATTACCACCTCTAGGATAGTCTATCCTAGAGGTGGTTTTTTTATTATAGTATTGGTGATAATAATCTGGATATAGATTCCTTGAGTTTAACTATATTGGACCTCTTTGAATACTTTTCCATAGTAATCTCTTCACACTGTTCCAAATCCAGATGGAATTGATCTACCATCTTTTGGTTTACCTCTTCATCGTATATAAATGCATTTACCTCAAAATTTAGTTTAAAGCTCCTAATATCTAAATTAGCTGTACCTACAGAGGTGACAAAATCATCCATTATGAAGGTTTTGCTGTGTAAAAATCCATTTTCATAGGTGTAGAATTTAACTCCTGCTTCTAGTAATTCTCCTATATAGGATAGACCTGCCCAGTATACAAAAGGATGATCTGGTTTACAGGGTATCATAACCTTTACATCTAAACCTGAAAGTCCTGCAACCCTTAAGGCCTCAAATATACTATCATCAGGAATAAAGTAAGGGGTTTGGATGTATATCCTCTTTCTAGCATTGGTTATCATCTTAAAGTATCCATCTTTAACACTAGCCCATTTAGAGTCTGGACCACTGCTGACAATCTGTATGCCTGAGCTTCCATTTAAACTATTTTCCGGTATTTCTAGCTGACAGTGGGTATTGTTCTTATGGGCTGCAAATCGCCAATCCTTAAAAAATCTCCATAGCAATCCTTCAACAGCAGTGCCCTTAATCTTTATATGGGTATCTCTCCAAAAACCAAACTTTTTAGAAAGGCCTAAATATTCATCTCCTATATTAAATCCTCCTACATAGGCCTCCTTACCATCTATTATACATATTTTCCTATGATTCCTATAATTGATCCTTAGGGTAAAAAAGGGCACAAATGGAGGGAAGAATACTGCTACTTCACCGCCAGCTGCTTTAAGCTCGTCAAAACAACCTCTTTTTAATTTTCTTCCTCCCATTCCATCGTATAAAACCTTTACCTCTACCCCTTCTTTGGCTTTTTCCGTTAGCTTGTCTATTATTTTGGTACCTATACCATCACTTTTGATTATATAGTATTCTATATATATATATTCCTTAGCATTGGATACACTCTCAAGTAGTGCCTTAAACTTATCTTCCCCTGAAAAATACATTTCCACTTCATTGTCCTGGGAAAAATAGGCCTCTGAAGTCAATATATGCATCTTTATAATATCCTCATATTGATGAAATCTTGGGTTGGAGAATTCATATTCTTCCTCTTGCATCTTCTCCCCCTGTTCTAGAGCTCTTTCTCTAAAATCCATATCCATCTGTTGCTTCTGCTGGAACATCTTCTTCTTGCTCATATCCTGACCTGTAAATAGATACAATAAAAATCCAATGCCTGGTAGAAAGGTTAATACCATAAGCCATAGCCAGGTAGTGGTAGGGTTTCGCCTTTCAAAGAATACTAATAATATAGCAAATATAATATTCAACCATAATATATTCTGAAAAAACCATGTATAAGCAGTAACTATATATTCCATAACATCACCCTTATTTTAGTAATAGATAAGGTTAATTTTTCTTTGACTTATACCTCTTATTAGAGTCTAATATCTTCTTCCTTATTCTAAATATACTAGGTGTAACCTCTATTAATTCATCCTCTTCAATAAATTCCAATGCCTCTTCCAAGGACATATCCTTTGGTGGTGATAATCTTAAAGCTTCATCGGAGCCTGATGCTCTTATATTGGACTGATGTTTCTTTCTACATACATTTACCTCTATGTCCATTCCCTTGGGGTTAGAACCTATTATCATGCCTTTATACACCTGGGTGCCTGGGGTTATAAATAGAGTTCCCCTGTCCTGAGCTGAATATAGTCCATAGGCTGTAGCTTCTCCTGTTTCAAAGGATATTAGGGAGCCTTCTACCCTGTGGGGAATATCCCCTTTATAGGGAGCATATCCATCGAATACAGCATTTAATATACCTTCTCCCTTGGTATCCGTCATAAATTCTCCCCTATAGCCAATCAATCCCCTGGCAGGAATGGAGAATATTAGCCTTGAATATCCCCCTTTAGCTTCAGTCATTTTGATTAATTCACCTTTTCTTCTACCTAATTTCTCTATTACTGATCCAATATATGCTTCTGAAACATCGATGGTTACCCTCTCCATAGGCTCAAGTTTTTTGCCACCTTCATATTTATATAAAACCTCTGGTTTGGAAACTTGGAATTCATATCCTTCCCTTCTCATGTTTTCAATAAGGACGGATAAATGTAGTTCTCCTCTTCCAGATACTCTAAATACATCTGTTGAATCCGTCTCCTCAACCCTTAGGCTTACATCGGTTTGCAATTCCTTAAACAATCTATTCCTTATCTGCCTCGATGTTAAATATCTACCTTCCTTTCCAGCAAAGGGGCTATCGTTTACAGAAAAGTTCATAGCAATAGTCGGCTCGGATATCTTCACAAAGGGAAGGGGCTCTGGATAGTCTATATGGCATATGGTATCTCCAATGTTGATCCCCTCTACGCCGGTTACGGCTATTATACTCCCTACCGTAGATTCTTCTACTTCAACCCTATCTAATCCTTCAAATTCAAATATTTTCCCTATTTTTATTTTTTTCATATAATCGGTTTTGTTGGCATTTATAATTATAGCTTCTTGATT
>JAAYFV010000020.1 GCA_012728075.1 Tissierellia bacterium | reverse complement strand
GAATATCTTTTCTTTTAAAATACTCAATTATGTCCATATCTTTATCAGATAAAAAAACGCTTGGATGAATTTTCTTTTTCCCTGTACCAGAAGGTAGCCTACCAATGTTTACTTCTTTAATCCTCACCCCTTCCTGATGCATAGTTCTCACTACCCATAGATTTCTTACTAATACAATTACATTGTCATCTGATTCATCTGTAGTTAAAATTTTTATTCCATTCTTCAAATCATAGATATCTAAATCTATATTTTTAGGAACAGACATGTTTAATATGTTTTTTATTACTGGATCATTTGACACTTCATTATCAATTATTAGTATTCTACTAGCCTTCTTTGCTTGAATCCACTTAATTAATATTTGACCATGTATAAGTCGCTCATCTACTCTTACCATACTAATATCCAGCATTAATCAACCTCCTAAATTCCATTGCTTTTTTCTGTTAACTCATTTCTTATGTTTTTAATCCCATCAATGCCAATCTGTATAACTTTATCTACAAGATCTTCTAAATTATAATTATTTCTTGAATCTAGAGCTTCTATGAGCATGGGTAAATTAACTCCAGATATACTTTCAAATTGCAAATCCTTCATATTAATTGCAGTTGCAGTAGAAGGGCTCCCTCCAAATAAATCTGTAAAAACTAATACTCCTTCTCCTTTATCTAATTTTTTTATAGATTTTTTTACATTATTGTATAACTCTTCTACATCATCACCATGGTTAAGGCTTAATGTTTCAACGTTTTCTTGCTTTCCAATAATTAATTCAGCACTTTTTAAAAGTTCCAATCCAAAATTTCCATGAGTAACTATTAAAATTCCTATCATAAATTGTCCTCCTAACTTTAATATAATGCCAATATTTCATTTACCTTTCACCATTATATTAACTGCAACTCTCATGCCAAAGTACTGTGTCAAACTATAATAGCAAAGGCAGAAAGTACTATATAGTACTTTCTGCCTTTGCTAAATTATAATAGATTTTAATTTTAATTTCTTACTTCATAGCTCACAACAATCAGTGTGTTGTTGTATGTCAAACATATCTATTATATACCCTATTTCTGTGTCAGGTATTGTAATACCAAAGGATTCTTCAATATCTATTAACGAAAATTTAATTTTTTTATATAGACTTACCTCTTTTTTAATTAATTTATCCACATTTTTATATGGTAAAATTTCATCTCGAATAAGCCTCTCTATCATACAACAGCTATGTAAAATAAACCTATTTTTGAGCTGAGTTGTATTATCTACTCCTTGTAATTTAATTATAGCTAAATAAGATTCATTGACAATATTATATGCTTTTACTGGATCTAAAAATGTAAGCATCTCTTCTAATATTTTTATAAACATATTTTCTTCTGATAGTTTTACTCTTTCGTAATAATTATCTAAGCCGCTTATACTCTTCTCTAACTTTCTTATCCCATCTCCAATTATCAATTCATCTATGGGATTAAAGGGGACCTCCTGTATGTGTAAATCTACAGTACCAACTACTGCTACTAAATTACTCATCTCATCCTCATCTAAAATATTATCTAAATTTGATTTTTCAGTTATATCTACAGGTCTAATTTTTACATTATATTCATCCATAAAAGGTAGAGCATTTCTCAATAGCTGAGCAATCTTTACAGCAGCACCTTTACCTGAAATACAAGTAGTAAGTATTATTTTAGGTGCTAAAATATCAACTTTATTTTTAATATCTCCACTTACCATTCTACCTATATATGGATTTGCACTCTTTATCTCTTTTACAAGTTTAGGTAGAGTCATTTCTGGTAAGATGCTCTTCCTTACAGCTTCAATAACAATAGGAGTAGAAACATTTTCTACAGATTTAGTCGGAATATTTGTTTTTTTAGTTATAATCTCAGAAAAAGCTGTAAGTGAACCCATATCTACTAATAGTAAAACTCCTTTTCCTTCATTAATAGCCTTAACTTATTCTATTGTCTTTTTTAATATATCCTCTACTTTTACATCAAGAGGCATATCTATAGCCTGGCAATGATTAGTTCCTAGTAAACTATTAGCAACATTAGCAATACTTGATGCAGTAGATTCTCCATGGGCTAAAACTATGACTCCTATTTTCTTGTAACTATCTCCAGCATCTACAGCACTTAAAAACATAGTTAAAAAACCTATTTCTTCTTTAGGTATACTTATTTCTAATTCCTGTTGTAAAATTCCTCTTATCAATTTTGCTGTTCTAAACTCATTTGGATTGTTTAAAGCAATTTTATTTATTTCTTCGTAGTAAACCACTTCTCCCTCGGCTATTCTCTCCATTAAGGCACTTACATGCATAGCTAGTCCGATTACAGCTTTGTTACTAAAACAACGACCAAGTTTCTGCTCTGCTAACATCAGCGCCATCTCTGCTGCATTATATACTTTTGGATTTATTATTTTAAATAGCTCTTCTTTTCCTGGAAAACCTTTATCTACATTGCATTTTTTCATAAGTTTTTTTAAGTATTTTTCTATATCATTACTTATAATATCATTGATTGTATCTTCTGGATAACCCATCTTTACATAGTGATTATATTTTTCAGTTATCTCCCTGTATAGGTTATCAGATAAATTGTAGTTATCTACAGTTATAAACTTTTCCCTGTCTCTAGAAGTAAAAATATAATAATCTTTTTCATACTCTAACAAATTGAGTACTTCGCCTCGACGTTTATGTTGATTTAATAACCCATTATATATATGTTCAGGCAATAAATGAATGCCTATTTCAATTTCTTCCTTATTATAAGTCTTATAATCAAGAAAACCTCTAGCACATAAAAGCTGTATATCACCTTTAAGTTGCCCAATATTTCCCATGCAATCATATAACAGGAAAGCCCTTATTACATCCCTATGAACTTTTATCGGTACTTTAACATTACTTACCTCTTCTATAAAAAATTCTTCTATAAGTTCCATCCTTTCAGTAAGGGACCTATCTTCTAAGGAAGGGAGATTTATTACCATAGGTATTCTTCTTAAAAAAGTTTGTAAAAGAGCTGAATTTATATTTTCCGTTGTGGCTCCAATTATCAATACATTAGCTTTCCTATATTTATCTGTCTCTCCAAGTCTCCTATAAACTCCTTTGTCCATAAGTAAAAATAACATTTCTTGGGTTTCAGGAGATAACCTGTGTATTTCATCTAGCAATAATATTCCTTCATCAGCATTTTCAATAAGTCCTATTTTATCCTGATCAGCTCCAGTAAAAGCTCCTTTTTTATGACCAAATAGTTGTGACAAAATCAATTGGGGATTATCTGCATACTCAGAACAATTAAATATTATAAGTTCAGCATCTTCAGGGATACTCCCAGTATATATAGCGTATTGATACATTATTTCAGCAAAGGTAGTCTTGCCTACTCCAGTAGGTCCAGTTATCAAGGTATGAAGACCATTTGGCGGGTATAATATAGCAGCTTTTGCCTGTTTTATTGCTAACTCTAGACTACCTGTAGCTCCAATCATTCTATCAAAGGGATCAGACTCCTTAGTATTTATTTCTGAATTTTCCGAACTAAATACCTTGAAAAAATCATCTAAACTTTCAAATACTCCATCCCCATCATAATCAATTTGGAAAATTTCTTCTATACGTGTTTTATCTAAAAATTTTACTGGCCGACCTACAATCTTTATAACCCTACCTTCCCTAACCAATTCATTTAATTCTCTACTTACATTGCTTCTATTAATTCCAGTAACATGGGAAATGGTTTCTGCATCAAAACCGATATTTAATTTTTCAACTAAATCATATTTAGAAATATCATAAGACAATTTTTTTAACATTCTATATACTTTTTCTTTTCTAGTCATGATCCCACTCCCTCAAAAATTTCCCATTTTAATTTTTTATTAGGTTAACATGTATTATATATTATTATATCATTCTTTTGTTTATTTTCTAATACCACAGATTATTAAAACAAAATAATAGCTATCAAAAACGGTAAAATACCGTTTTTGATAGCTATTTGTAATATAATTATCTTTTATCTATAATATTCTATTTTAACCCTTGTAAAAAAGTATCTACTAGATTTTTAGGATTTATGCCCTTATATTTCTCCTTTTCAAAACAAATCTTATGTCTATAGAATTGACTTATAGAACCTATAATTATTGTAGCTGCCAATTTAGGATCTAAATCCTGCCTTAATTCTTCCCTTTGGATAGATTCTTCAACAACTTTTTCTACCCTATTAAATAGCTTAATCTTCTCTTCCACTATATCCCAAGTCAATTCTTTTGATAGTACTTCTTTTTCAGTTATTAATATCTGACTTATATCTATATATCTATTTAAATATTTACCATGAAATATACATAGAGCATACAACTTATCATCTAAAGGGCCTTCCTCTTCTAATGCTATATCTAAACCCTTTTCATACTTCTCTATACCATGTTTTATCATCTCATAGAATAATGTTTCCTTACTTTCAAAATAACCATATATGGTACCTTTCCCTATCCCAGCTTTTTTGGCAATATCCTCCATCTTTGCTCCATAGAATCCATATTTAGAGAAAACATCAGTGGCTGCATCTAATATGGCCTCCCTTTTGTTTTCCATCATCAATTTTCACCTTCTATCTCCAATGAGCTTTCATCTGGATTATCTTTATTTAATAAGTGATACATTATTGGTACTACAAACAATGTAAGAACTGTAGCATATACTAGTCCTCCTATAGACACTATAGCAAGGGGCTGTAACATCTCTGAACCAGTTCCTACTCCTACTGATAAAGTAGATAATCCAAATATAGTGGTTATAGCTGTCATAAGTATTGGTCTCATACGAGTTTTCCCTGCTAATACCAATGCTTCAGTTTTATTATATCCTCTATCTCTTAATTGATTTGTATAGTCTATAAATACTATACCATTGTTTACCACTATACCACTTAATACCAAGAATCCTAACATAGCAATTAAGCTAACCTCATAGCCTGTAATAATTAATGCAAGCATTCCTCCAGTAAATGCTAAAGGTATGGTAAATAGTATTATAAATGGTGAAAGCAATGATTGAAATTGTGCTACCATTATAAGATATATCAACACAATGGCTAAAAGTATCATCTTAGTTAAATCCCATAAAGATTCATCTATTCTTTCCTTTTCTCCTGTTAGTTCAACTGTATATCCTTCTGGTATGGAATAGTCCTTTAGTTTCTTTTCAAAATCGCTACTTACAAGACCTATATTATAGTCTACATCTAATTCTCCCTTAACAGTAACATATCTTTCTTGAGAATCCCTTCTTATAGATGACAAACCTTGAGCTTCAGTAATATTTGCAATATCCTCTAATTTTACTTCTACTTCTTCTTCTCCTTTTTTACCTTTAATAGTCAAATCCTTTAAATCCTCTTTAGTCATATCTTCATGTTTCTTATTCACCACTATTACTGGATAATCTTTATTTTTAGTAGATAAAGTGGTGGCAACCTTCTCTTTCCCTATGGTAGAGTTAATATGGGAAAATACTTGGGCTACAGTTAATCCATTTTCCATAGACTTTTCCTTATCTACTACAATTCTAATCTCTTCTAAATCTTCCTCTATTCCATCATCTACTTCCACTATCCCTTCTGTTTCCTTAAGTAGCTTTGCTATATCCTTAGCTATATCCTGTAATGTATCCATGTCCTTACCTTTTATCATCACTTCTACTCCTGAACCTGCTATTGCAGATATATCCATTCCACTTGCACTTACAGTTACAGTACAATCTAAATCCTTAGTTGCATCAAGTATCTTTTTCTTCACTTCATCATTACTTATATCTTTATCTTCATCTAATAATAGATAGAAGGATATGGAATCTCCATTGCTCTGTCCTCCTATTCCTCCCATGGCTTCACTATGAAATGCCCCTATGGTTTCAATTTCTTCTATTCCAAGTAGTTTCTCCGTTACAGCATCTGCCATATCTCTAGCTTCATTCGTGCTAACGCCCTTCGGCATCTCTACAGTCATACCCATTTGAGGTGCATCCATCTCTGGTATAAATGAGGTCCCCATGGAAAATCCTCCAAACATGCTACCTACAAATAAAACAGCTACAATAATCATTATAATCCCTCTATGATTTAATGCACCTCTAAGCAGTTTTTCATAGCCATTTTTAAAGTTTTCAAATTTATGCCTTTCTTTTCCATTAACTTCTTTCAACATACCTGATGCCATAGTAGGTACCAGTGTAAGAGCTACTAATAAACTTGCTAACAAAGAGTAAGCTATAGTAAGTCCCATATCTACAAATAATTGACGAGATATGCCTTCAACAAATACTATAGGTAAAAATACACATGCAGTAGTAAGAGTAGATATAGTAATAGCACCTGAAATCTCCCTTGCCCCTTCTATGGCAGCTTCTATTATTCCCATATTTTCTTCCTGCCTTAGACGATATATATTTTCTATTACTACTATAGAGTTGTCTACCAGCATTCCCACGCCTAGAGCCAATCCCGCTAAAGAGATTACATTTATTGAAACTCCAGTAAAGTACATCATTGCAATTGCAAATATTATACTTATAGGTATGGATACGGCTATTATAAATGTAGGCCTTATATCCCTTAAGAATAGTATAAGGACTACTATGGCTAATATTCCACCATATATGATATTTTTAAGCACTGATTCTATAACCATATCTATATATACCCCTTGGTCCATTAGATTGGTAAAGGTTACATCTTCGTATTCTTTAGATAGTTCATCCATTTTATCTCTAATAGCCTTAGCTATATCTGATGTTAAAAATGTACTTTGCTTTTGTATTGATAATATTACTGCATCATTTCCATTTACCTTAGCATATACATCTTCTGCATTGTTTTTTATATATACATCTGCTACATCTTTTAGATAAATTTTACCTATTACATCTTCTCCAGTATCAAATAGCAATAGATTTTCCATATGGGATACGTCTTCTATTTTTTCCCCTACTTTAACTAGCTTCTTTGTACCTTCTTCATCAGCCACATAGCCTGCTGGCATGGAAAAGTTTTGTGCTGCCAATACTTTAGATATCATATCAGTATTTAAAGCACCTTCTAAAGAAGCTTTTTTAAATGCTCCTTCCTTGGCCTTTTCAAATTCTTCTAGCTTTTCATTTAATTCCTTTTCTCCACTTTCTAACTTATTTCTTGCTTTATCCATTTCCACAGTTAATTGAATCTTTCCTGTTTTTATATCCTGTTCCTTACTAGCTAATTCAATTTTTTTAGATTTAAGAGTTTCTTCTTCTTTTTCTATGTCTTTAAGTTTAGCTTGAACTTGCTCTAGCCCTTTAGTAGTTTCAATTTTCTTTTGGGATATTATTTCTAAATTTTTCCTTATCTCTTCTAATTTTATCCTATCTTCTTCTCTCATATTATCCCCCAAGGATAATAGAGCTTCTTCTTGGGCCTTTAATGCTTTTTCCTTATCTTCTATTTCCTTCAAGCCTTTATTTATTTCATCTCTAGTTTTTATAAGTTCCCCTTTCCCAGAAGAAATTTTAGATTCTGCCAATGCTATTTGTTCTTTGGCCGACTTTATTTGCTTTTCTCCTTGAGTTAGTTGACCCATATGCTTTGATTCTTCTGATTCTAACTTTCTTTTGCCTTCTTCAATTTCTCTTTGAGCTTTTGTCAATTGTTCCTCTGCTTCAGCTAATTCAGAATCTATTGTTTTTAATATCTTTTTGTTTAATTCCTCTATTTTTTCTTCATCCAATGCAACTTCTATTTTTTCTTCAAATAATCCTATTCCTGTTACCGATGCTACTCCATTTATGCTTTCCAGTTCAGGAATTATTTCTTCATTTACCAGTTGGGATATCTCCACTATATCTAAATCTTTAACATCTACTGCTGAAATCATAACTGGTAGCATTTCTGGATTTAATTTCATAAGCATAGGTGAACCTATATTGTAATCACTCCATGCAGGTTTGACTAAATCCAACATACTGTTTATCTCTATTGTTGCTGAGTCCATATTGGTATCATTATTAAACTCCAATATGACAACAGATGCATTTTCTTTAGATATAGAGCTTACATTCTTTATATTATTGACTGTAGCAACAGCCTGCTCTATAGGTTTTGTTACTATCATCTCTACTTCTTCTGGACTTGCCCCAGGATATGTGGTCATTATAACTATATAGGGCAAATCTATACTGGGAAGTAAATCCGTATCCAAATTCATAAAGGATATAACCCCTAAAATCAATACAACAATTACTGCAACGACAATTGTATAAGGTTTTTTTACACTAAATTTTGATAACATATTTCCCCCTCTTTCAAATATATTTATTGACTGACTGGTCAGTCGAGCATTATCATGCTAATTATAAAACACAACTTTTACATTGTCAATTATAACCGTCTCCTCTCTCCTATTATTAATAATTTTATAAACAATACAAAAATCTATGCCTCTAAAGATATAGTTTCAACAAAAATTTATTAGCCTAATTATAGAGCTAATATATTATATTTAAGCCACCTAGCACAGGCGGCCTAAATATATAAAAATTATCTATTCTCCTTACATGCCCTTATAAAATCCTTAAATAATGGATGAGCCTTGGTAGGTCTGGATTTGAACTCTGGGTGGAATTGGCAACCTACAAACCAAGGATGATCCTTTAGCTCCACTATCTCTACTAGCCTTTCATCAGGAGAAAGACCAGATATAATAAGGCCTTTATTCTCTAATCGGCTTCTATACTGATTATTGAACTCATATCTATGTCTATGCCTTTCATATATTAATTCCTTATCATATATTCTTGCTACTAGACTTCCCTTCTTTAGCTTACATGGATGTAATCCTAATCTCATAGTTCCACCTAAATCTTCAATATCCTTTTGCTCTGGCATTAAATCTATTACTGGATGAGGGGTATATGGGTCTATTTCCGCACTATGGGCTCCCTCTAATCCTAATACATTTCTAGCAAACTCCACTACTGCTAACTGCATCCCTAAACATATACCAAAATAAGGTACTTGATTTTCCCTAGCATACTTTACAGCAGCTATTTTCCCATCGATACCCCTATCTCCAAAACCTCCTGGTACTAATATACCATCTACATCCTTAAGGATATCTTTTACATTCCCATTGTGAATCTCCTCTGCATGAATCCATTTTATCTCTACATCTACATCGTTATATATACCTCCATGACGCAAGGATTCAGCTACTGATAAATAAGCATCCTTTAATTCTATATATTTCCCAACTAATCCTACTACCACCTTATCTTTTGGAGCTTTTATCTTCTCTACCATATTGATCCATTCCGTCAAATCTAATTTGTCGCATTTTAAATTCAAATGTTCTATCACCAATTGGGGAAGTCCTTCCTCTTCTAACATCAAGGGTATCTCATATATGGAATCTGAATCTCTATTTTCAATTACCGCTTTTGGATCCAAATCACAGAATAGAGCAATTTTATCCTTTAAGTCCTGAGATAAAGGCATAGCAGTTCTACATATAAGTACATCTGGTTGTATACCAATACTTCTTAACTCTTTCACACTATGTTGAGTAGGCTTGGTTTTTAATTCCCCTGCTTTAGATAAATAGGGTACTAATGTGACATGGATATACATTACATTCTCCTTACCTACATCATTTTTTATCTGTCTAATAGCCTCTAGAAATGGTAAGGATTCAATGTCCCCAACGGTTCCTCCAATTTCAGTAATTACTACATCTACCTCATTATCCTTTGAAACTCTCTTGATCCGTTCCTTTATCTCATTGGTGATATGGGGAATAACCTGTACTGTTCTTCCATCATACTCCCCTTTTCTCTCTTTATTCAATACAGACCAATAGATCTTTCCTGTTGTTACATTGCTATTTTTATTTAAGTTTATATCTATAAATCTTTCATAATGGCCTAAATCCAAATCCGTCTCCGCTCCATCGTCGGTTACAAATACTTCCCCATGCTGATAAGGACTCATAGTACCTGGGTCCACATTTATATAGGGATCGAACTTTTGGATAGTTACATTAAGCCCTCTACTTTTTAAAAGCTGACCTAAACTAGCAGCAGTAATCCCTTTCCCTAATGAAGATACAACTCCACCTGTAATGAATATATACTTTGTAGGCATCTTTTTCCCACTCTCCTTGTGTTTTCACTATAACTATAGTATTTTATCCTATTAATCCCCATGTGTCAATTATATCAATAGATATAATATTATTGTAATTATAATGTAACATTATATACCTATTATATAGTGTATAATTATAGTAGAATACAAAAAGAAAGGAGAGAATAGTTATGAAAAAGCATTTATCATTTATCCTAGCATTAATCATGGTGTTGTCTACCTTTACTCCAGCCTTTGGAACCAACGATGAAAAGGAGCTATATGAACAAGCTGGGGAAATACTCAAAAATATAGGTGTACTAGAAGGTTCAAAATCAGGAGATTTGATGCTAAATAACAAACTAAAAAGACAGGATATGGTTGTTTTAATATCTCGACTATATAAACAAGAAGATAAAGCAAAAAATTACAAAGGAAAAAATCCATTTGTAGATGTTACAGACTCATTTTACATACCCTATATTGCTTGGGCAGTAAATAAAAATTTAATTGTAGGTATGACTCCTAGTAGATTTGGGTTTAATGAATACGTAACAGTACAACAACTTCAAACAGTACTACTAAGAGTACTTGGCTATGGCGAGGAAGCTGAAAATCCAGACAATGTTTCTAATACTGCAGAAAGTCTGGGTATAATGTCAGGCTTGACCACTACCCCAAGACAAGAAGTACAAAGGGGATTAATGGCAGCTATGACTATAAACGCTTTAAACCTTAATATGAAGGGAACAAGCCTAACTTTAGCTCAACATTTAAATTTAAATATTCCTAATATTTTAAAGGTAAATGAAGTAGCAACTGTAGATAGAAATACATTGAAACTAGAAGGAAAAGCTACAGGAGTTAAAAACTTAAAAGTTAGTTTAAAACCCCTTTCTACTGATACATCCATAAAAGAACGGATTCTAGACATACCTTTAAACGATGATAGCAGCTTTTCCATTGAAATACCTAATCTTCAAAAGGGTCAATATGAATACAAATTTTTAAGCGAAAATCTAAGTACTAATCCTAAAACTATAACCATAAAAGATATTCCCTTTGAAATATTAGATGTAAAAGCTTCTAATTTAAAGGAAATAGCTATAAATTTTACTAAATCAGTGGATTGGGCATATACCCTTTTCCCTGGCAATTATTATACCAATGGAGGAGAAATTGAATCCCTCCGCCTTGAAGACGATGATACTACTGTAGTACTCACATTAAAGGAAGCCATGAAAAATAACAAGGATTATAAACTATCTATAAATAGAGTAAAATCTAAAGATGGTGAAGAAATAGAAGCAAAAGATAAAGAATTCACCGCCTATGACAATGAACCACCTAGTGTTAATAAATTAAAACCACTAGGAGATAAAGGTTTAAGGGTGTACTTATCAGAACCAGTAAAATCCCCTCGTGCATCCAACTTTAAAATCGATGGAAAAAAGATTACAGGCCAAGTGGAACAATCTGAGAACATAGTTACAATTAAATACTTGTCTTCTTATTATGCTCCAAAAGAAGGGCAGCATATTTTAACGGTAACTGGTTTGGAGGATTATGCAGGCTATAAAGGATTGGATCAAGATATAGATTTTAATATTATAAAAGATACTGAAGCACCAAAAATTATCGATGGAGCAGCTACTTTGGATCAGGTAATAATTCAATTTGATAAGGAAATAGATCCAGACTCCATATCAAAAAACAATTTTTATTGGAAAACTGGTCATTCCAAAAGATATGCTAGTAAAGCAGAATTATTTAACGATAAGCTTATATTAAACTTCACAGGAAACAATCTCCCCACCAATGAAGTATCCATATATATAGATAATGTAGCAGATTATTGGGGTAATCAATTGAAAAATGAAGAGATTAAATTAAAACCAGAAATAGATAAAACACCACCAGAAGTTTTAGGTTTGAAAGTTTCTGAAGACGGTAAATCTATTAGGGTTTATTATTCTAAGAATGTAGAAGCAAAAAATAGAGCTTTTTATAGCATAAAAGATAGAGACAATAGAACAGTAAATATAAAAGATATAGAAGGTTCAGGGAGAGAATATACAATCCATCTATATGCACCTCTACCTGTAGGTATAAATACTATAACCATACAGGATGTATATGATACAACACCATTAAAAAACAAATTAATACCCTATGTCCACACAATAGATATGGAAGATGTAGAAAAACCAACTATAGAAAGCTATTCTGGAGAGGATAGGCAAATTATACTTATATTTAGCAAGGAAATGGATCAAGAAACCCTTGAAAACTATGAAAATTACCTTATAAAATTAGAAGATAAACTTACCTATCTACCAAAGGATACAGACTTCACCCTATTAGATGGCAAAACTTTGATGATTTATTTACCAGAAAAAATTAATGGCAAATTAGTTTCAGTAGGCTATAGGGGTAATATAAAAGAAATGCAAATTAGTGGCCTTAGAGGAATTAATGGGGTTTTAATGGATCCAACTCCACTTAAATTCACATCTGATACTACAGGAACTGCTAAAGCTGAAAAAGCTGAATTAATAGAACCAAACACCATTAAAGTAACCTTTAATCAACCTATAGTTTATGCCCATCCTGGGGATTTTAGTATATCTGGTAGAAGGGTATACGATGTGGAAGTCGATTTCAATAGAGAAGTATTAGTATTTTTAGATGATAATGATGAAACTACTATAAAAAACAATCTATACATTGAAAGAAATAATTCCATTGAAACAGCTTTAAATACAAGGGTATCATCTCAAACTATTTCCATAGAGGATAAGGTTCCACCAAGAATAAAATCCAATACTAGAGAATTATATACCCGTGGAAATGAAATAGAACTACCCTTTACCGAGCCTTTAGACTCTAGAGCCCAATCCATATTTGGGGACGATTTAGAAATATTAAGGCTTGAGGATGGACATATACTGGAGTACAATGAATACTCCACTTATTTAAAATCTAGAGATAGTAGTATACTGATTATTGAAATTAAAAATCCTCCTATAACTTCTGATTATAGGATAAGATTAATACCTAAACCTAAATATATTAGGGATACTAATGGCAATATAGTGGAAGAAGATATGGAAGATTACTTCACTGATGGAAGTATTTCAAGATAATTAAAAAGGCAGCGGATTATTCGCTGTCTTTTCCAATCTAATCATTTATTATTTCTAAATAAAACTTTAATCTATCTAAAAATATTTCATAGGTAACATCCTTTCCAAACAATAGATAATCATATATTAAACCTCTACCCATATCATCTAATATCTCAATTAACACTTTATCTGAAATATGGCTTATCCCCAGATCCTTGTCTATATTATCCCTGTAAATATGCATATTTATTTCCCCTCTAATCTGTTCTATATTACCATCTCTATTTTATTACATATTTACATATTTTTCAACTTTTTCTGACAAATTTATCCTTAAGCAATTAAAGATTAGGGATAAAAAAGGCCTAGGATTTCTTAAAAAATATTCATTTTAGCCTTCAAAAAATTAAAAAATCCACTAGTCTCCTTGTACTTTTTGGGGATACTAGGTTCAAAAACTTTATCCTCTATTATTTTTGACGGATTTAAAAAAGTAATTTCATCATAGGTTTTACAATCTACTAAATTTTTAAGCAAATGAAGACTATTCTTCACATTAGGAGTTCTCCTATCTTGCGAATGGGCATCAGTACCCACAAAATGTATCATATTATGCTCTAGAAGTACCTCTGCTGTTGTCTTAATCTTCTCTCCGTATTTACCTTCTACACTAGGTAAATTCAACTGAGCCATGGCTCCCTTGTTTATAAGATTATACAATATATTAGGATTCTCTATTATATTTTTATTTCTCTCTGGATGAGCAATTATAGGTACATACCCTTTTAAAAGCAGCTCATAGATTATATTTTCTATAAATATGGGAATATCAAACATGGGAAACTCTATAAGTACATATCTAGAATTATTTAAAGTGGCTACTCTTTCTTCATCTAAAAGAGTAACTATATCCATAGATGTATATATCTCATTTCCTATATATACATCTAAATTTAACCCTTCTTTATAGAGAGCTTCTTTTAACTTCTCCAAAGCTATTATATTTTTATCTTTGGAACAATTTTCAAATCCATCTATATAATGGGGAGTAGCTATTACTTTATTTATGTTATTGTCCAAATATATTCTAGCCATAGCTAAGGATTCTTCTATATCTTTAGCTCCATCATCTACATTAGGAAGTATATGACTATGAATATCTATCATTTGGCTTTTCCCCTCCTTTTGCCATCATCATAGTAAGAATAATCATAGTATTGACTATAGTGATATTTATAATATCCACCCCCATTGATAGGTACTTTGTTTAATACCACTCCTAATATATTTGCATTTACCTTGTCCAATAAATCCTTAGCTCTTTTAGTAGCATTAATATCCGATTCACCAACGGCACATACTAGTATAGTTCCATCTACAATAGTAGATAATATTGCACTATCTGTCACTAAACCTATAGGAGGGGAATCTAAAATTACCATATCGTATTTTTTATTCACACTATCAATAAAAGCCTTCATCCTATTGGAACCTAAAAGTTCTGCTGGATTTGGTGGAATAGGTCCTGAACCTATAATATCTAATCCATCTATTTCTTTTACTTTATGCAATACATCAGTATACTCTACACCTTCTACCAATATATTGGTCAATCCTTTTAAACTACTCATATTAAATGATCTATGCAAAGTAGGCTTTCTCAAATCACTATCTATTAAAAGTACCTTTTTTTCTGTCTGAGCTATTGTAGCAGCTATATTTACAGATACAGTACTTTTCCCTTCCCTTGGCCCTGATGAAGTAACTACTAGACTTTTAATAGGATCATCTATGCTATAAAACTGTATATTAGTCCTTAAAGTCCTGAAAGCTTCTGAAACAGGTGATTTAGGGTTTCTTAGTGTAAATATTCTTGTCCTTTTCATCCTTCCACCTCAAATATTATTATTTTTCTTCAACCATTGGTATGGTACCTATTACAGGTAAATTTAAATATCTTTCTATATCATCAGGAGTTTTAATAGTACTATCTAAATACTCCAATAAAAACACTAAAAATATACCTACCATAAGTCCCAATACACCAGCTATAGCCATATTTAAATTTGGTCTTGGCTTAATAGGAATATCTGGCACTTGGGCTTCATCGATTACCTGTACATTTTCTACCATCATTATATCTTTTACGTTTTCCATAAAAACCTGGGCTGTCTCATTAGCAATTTCAGCCGCCAATACTGGATTAGTGTCCATAACTTCTAGTTTTATAATCTCAGTATCTTTTACTAGGTTTACATTTACTTTCTCCCGGAATTCCTTATAGGACATATCTAGTTTCAAATTTTTAATCACTTCATCAGCTACTATCCTAGTCTTAACTAATTCTCCATATGTGGACACAAGCTTTTGATTTAACAGTAGATCATTATACTCCAGTTTATTATCCACATTTTGATAATCCTT
>JAAYFV010000134.1 GCA_012728075.1 Tissierellia bacterium | reverse complement strand
GATATATAAGGGGGAGTTAGATGCCTAATTTGTTCGATAGAGATGAGTTAAACAATAAACTTTTGACTTATTTCCCTGGTAAAGTTGTGAGAAAAGATCTAACAAAAAGAATCAAAGAAGGTGCAAATGTTCCAGTGTACGTGCTGGAATATTTGCTAGGTATGTATTGTTCTTCTCAAGATGAAAAAATAATTGAACAAGGAGTCCAAAATGTAAAAAATATTTTATCTAGAAATTATGTTAGACCTGATGAAGCACAAAAAATAATATCTAAGCTTAGAGAAACTGGAAGTTATACTGTTATAGATAAAGTATCAGTAAGGTTAAATTATAGAACAGATACTTATGAGGCAGAATTTTCCAATTTAGGACTTAGTGGAGTTCCTATATCTGATATATATCCTTCAAAATATGATAGGCTTTTGGCAGGGGGAATCTGGTGTATAGTGCAGATGGAGTACTTTTTTGATGAAGGAGATAAAAATAGAGTTCCTTTTATTATAAACAAGCTAACTCCTGTCCAAATGCCCAATATTGACATAGATGAATTCAAGGAAGCTAGAGCCAAATTTACAGCTAAAGAATGGATAGATATAGTTTTAAGAAGTACTGGAATGGAACCAGACAAATTAAACGAGAGAGAAAAATGGTTACATTTGATAAGGTTAGTACCATTAGTGGAAAATAACTATAATTTTTGTGAATTAGGTCCTAGAGGAACAGGTAAATCTCATATATATAAGGAAATTTCCCCTAACTCTATATTGGTTTCAGGAGGGCAAACTACTGTAGCTAATCTATTTTATAATATGAACACTAGACAGGTTGGACTTGTAGGTATGTGGGATTGTGTAGCCTTTGATGAAGTTGCAGGAATTAAATTTAAAGATAAAGACGGAGTCCAAATTATGAAAGATTATATGGCTTCTGGTTCTTTTTCACGAGGAAAAGAGGAAAAGAATGCTACAGCTTCCTTTGCTTTTGTAGGAAATATAAATCAATCTGTAGATGTTCTATTATAAACTTCTCATTTGTTTGAACCTTTTCCTGAAGAGATGGGTATGGATACTGCATTTTTAGATCGTATACATTGCTATTTGCCAGGCTGGGAAATTCCTAAATATAGACCAGATTTTTTTACAGATGACTATGGATTTATTACTGATTATTTTGCTGAAATAATGAGAGAGCTGAGAAAGGAATCTTTTACTGACGTTCATGAAAAATATTTTAAATTAGGTAATCAACTAAATCAAAGGGATACTATTGCCGTTAAAAAGACTGTGTCAGGTATGATAAAATTAATATATCCTCATGGAGAATATACTAAACAAGATATTGAAAAGATATTGAAATTTGCGTTGGAAATGAGAAGAAGGGTAAAAGAACAGCTTAAAAAAATTGGTGGGATGGAGTTTTATGATGTAAATTTTTCTTATATAGATAATGAAACTTTTGAAGAAGAATATGTTCCTGTTCCTGAACAAAGTGGAGGAACTCTTATTCCAGATGGTATAGGTAAACCAGGTCATTTATATACTGTATCTAGAGGATCTTCAGGTATGATTGGTGTATTTAAATTAGAAACACAAATGACTTCAGGAAATGGTAAATTTGAAAGAACTGGAATTGGCTCTAATTCAAAAGCAAAAGAAGCTATGGACAATGCTTATAAGTATTTAAAAGCTAATAGTAAAAATATAAGTGGAAATATAAGCACAACTACAAAAGATTATCTTGTACATGTACAGGATTTAAATGGAATAGGAATGACAATGAAATTGACTTTACCCACTATAATAGCTATATGTTCAGTAGCATTAAAAAAGCCTGTACTTTCTAGTTTAGCTGTTTTAGGAGACATAAGTATAGGAGGGACTTTGATTAAAGTAGAAGAATTAGCCAATACATTGCAAGTTTGCCAAGACAGTGGAGCCAAAAAAGTATTATTACCTTTAACATCAGCAGCTGATTTAGGAACAGTACCCCCTGAACTAGTAGGTTCATTTAACTTAATATTTTATAAATCTGCAGAAGATGCTGTATTTAAAGCTTTGGGAGCGGAGTAGGATTATTATGAAAGGAAGCTGCATTTATAGCAAATTGCCTAATAGGGCAGGTAAGGATTGTATAAAACGATAAGAATGAAGGAGATTTAAAAAAAATAGAGAAATTATTGAAAGATATTTGTTAAAACATTACCTTTACTGAATGTATGATATAGATAAATAATAGGAGGAATATGAGAATGCAAGCAGGTCCTATGAAATTATTAGCATTATTAAAGGAAAATAAAAGTATATTTAATATTCCTGTATATCAAAGAAATTATGAATGGAATAAAGACCAGGTGGAGCAATTTTTCAGGGATATTGAAGGAATAATAAGGGATGATTATAATAATGGACATTTTTTAGGAACCATTGTTTTTGTATCTAATGAAAAGCAAGAATTGATGATGGAAAGGATAATTATTGATGGACAGCAGAGAATTACTACTACTGTACTTTTATTGAAGGAGATACATGATTCCTTAGATGAAAGTGATAATGAAGAGAAAAATCTTAAAGAGGAAATTTATGAGACTTATATTATAAACAAATATGTAGATGAGAAATATAAATTAAAATTGAAACCAGTAGAAGAAGATATGAAAGCATACGTAGATTTAATAGAATCTAATCAAACTGATGAAGATTCTAAAATATATACAAATTATAAATTGCTAATGGATTTAATATCTAATTCAGATTATAATGTTCAACAGATTTATAAGGCATTATCATACGTACAAATTGTATATATATCTTTAGATAAAAATTCTGGAGCAGAGAATCCACAATTAATTTTTGAAAGTTTGAATTCTACTGGATTATCATTAACTGAGGCAGATCTTATAAGAAATTTTATTTTAATGGGATTAGAATATGATGACCAGGTTGAATTATATAGAAAATATTGGATTAATATAGAGAAGTTTTTAACAAATGCAAGAATATCTGAGTTTGTGCGAGATTATCTAACAATGAAAATAGGATATGTTCCAAACAGAAATAAAGTATATGTAACATTTAAAAAATACTATTTTAAAAATAACTACAATAGTAAAGACATATTAATAGATTTGTTAAGATATACAAAATACTACCACTGGTTTATAAACTTGGAAACAGGGATTGATGATATAGACGAATGGTTATGGAGATTAGAAAATATGAAATCCACTCTAGTGTACCCATATTTATTTGAATTGTTTGATGATTATTTTGAAAAGAAAATAATTACTAAGAATGAATTATTAGAGACGATGAATATTATAAATTCATATCTTTATAGAAGAACTATTTGTAATATTCCTACTAATGCTTTAAATAAAGTTTTTGCATCTATGGCTAAAAGTGTATCTGATTT
>JAAYFV010000133.1 GCA_012728075.1 Tissierellia bacterium | reverse complement strand
TCCTCGGTGTCGGCGGTCTTGATATTTTTTCCCTGCAGTTGAGATAGAATAACGCCCGATATCATAACTACTAAGGAAAAACAAAGTCTTATCATCGGTTTTAGCATGGTTTTACTCCCTCTTTTGATAATATTAATATTGATTAGTTTGAGTTAGTATCTATAGAATAAGATGCAGCAACTTCTGATAAGCTCCCCCTTTTATCCATTTTCCCTTCTTGTATTTTATCCATTCCATTATAAGGTTTATAAGTAGGAACTATTTCTGCCAACAATTCTTTTATCTTATAATCGTCTCCACAATTTATAATCTTTTTTAATTTACTCAAATTATCCCATATATAATTATCGTCATATAATGGCGGTTTCTCTATATATATTTTATTATGAGAAGTAGTCTCAACTTCATCTTTATTTACCAATAATTCTTCATATAGTTTCTCCCCAGGTCGAAGTCCAATCACCACTATAGGTATGTCCACATATGGTTCAAAACCCGAAAGCCTTATTAAGTCCTCAGCTAAATCCATTATCCTTACTGGTTTTCCCATATCCAATATAAATATTTCTCCACCTTTTGCCATAGCTCCTGCTTGTAATACTAGTTGACAAGCCTCTGGAATAGTCATAAAATATCTAATAACCTTTGGGTGAGTCACTGTTACTGGCCCACCAGAAGCAATTTGTTTTTTAAACAGAGGAATTACACTACCATTACTACCTAGCACATTACCAAATCTAACAGCTACATACTCGGTATCGCTATAAGAATTAGCTAATTGAATTATCATCTCTGCTAATCTTTTAGTTGCACCCATTACATTAGTAGGATTAACTGCCTTATCTGTAGATATAAGGACAAACTTCTCCACACCATACTTCCCTGCACATTCCACCACATTTAAAGTGCCAAATACATTGTTTTTTACAGCTTCTGATGGATTCTCTTCCATTAAAGGCACATGCTTATGAGCTGCTGCATGGAAAACCACATCTACATCTTCTGCTGCAAATATTTCTTCCATTCTTTGTTTATCCCTTATAGAGGCAATGAATACTCTCATATGCAAATCATCATATCTACTTAACAGTTCATTTTGTATATCATAGGCATTGTTTTCATATATATCCACTATTATTAATTTCTTTGGTTCAAACTTAGCTATTTGTCTGCACAATTCTGAACCTATAGATCCGCCTCCGCCAGTTATCAATACTTTTCTGTCTTTTATGTACTTTTGTATTTCATCCATATTAAGATGTATCTCATCTCGACCTAATAGATCTTCAATTTCCACATCTCTTATCTTACTAACACTTACCTGTTCATCTATCAACTCATAAACACCTGGCAATATCTTAGTCTTTATTTTTGTCTTTTTACATTCCCTTACTATATCCTTTATATCATCACTACTGGCAGAAGGAATAGCAATGATTATTTCATCTATATTGTACTCTTTACAAACCTTTTCAATATCTTTTCTATTTCCTACCACTGGTACCCCATTAATATTTTGTCTCCGTTTCTTAGGATTATCATCTATAATAGCTACTGGTTTCCTCTTTAAAGTTTCATGATTCCTTAATTCCTTAATAACTATAGAACCAGCATCACCTGCACCCACTATAAGGACCCTCTTATGATCCTTTCCAATAAAAAAACTATTATGCTTTATTCGCCTTATAAGCCTATATAAAAATCTAATTCCACCAATAAATATTATATCAATAACTGGCACCATAAAATATATACTTCGAGGTATCTGTAAATTTGAAAAATACATATAAGTGCTTGCTACTAGATTAGCAACAATAGAAGATTCTATTACCTGTATCATCTCATCAATACTTGCATACTCCCATAAACTTTTGTAAAGCTTAAACAAATAGTACACAAATAACTTAATAAGAACAATAATCACAATGTGTTCTAATAGATTATATACATAAATAATATCTACTTTACCATCAAATCTCAAGTATAAAGCCAATAGATATGCTAAACTAATCCCAATGGCATCAAATAGCACTAGCAATATAGCTCTCTTCTGTTTCAACACCCCACCCCCATGCTTTTGCTATTGAATTTGAAATAACTAGGACTATAGTAATATATATTATAGCAAAAATAATTTGTAGTTTCAAACCATTATAAGTAAAATAATCCAAAGGATCAGATTATAGATGAACCTGATCTTTTGTGTTATTATTTAGCTTTCTACTCGTTTCCAATATATCAAATAAAATATTAAAAGGCCAAGCATAGGGATGCTAGATATTCTATACATCTGGCTATAGCTTAAAAACTCCCCAATATTTCCTAATACAGCAGAACCTAATCCTATCCCTATGTCAAAGGCAGAAAAATAAGTAGCATTGGCTGAACCACGTCTAGCAGGTTCTGCACTATTTACTGCCCAAGCTAATAAGGAAGGTTGTACCGTTCCAAATCCAATACCATATACTATAGCAGATAATATTAAAGTTCCTGTTGTCCTCACATAGGATAAAATCAATACTCCTAAAAAGCTAAATATGGCTCCAGGTACCATTACCCAAAAATGCCCCTTTTTATCAAATATTCTTCCAGCAATGGAACGTATAATCAATATAAAAATAGCGTTAATAGTAAAAAACCATCCTACATTTTCTATACCTACTTCTTGCCCAAATAGGGTTATAAAGCTGGTAATTCCACCATAGGTAAAGCCTAATAATAGGGCTAAAAAAGCTGGGAACAAGGCTTTCTTCTCAATTAATCTCGAAGCAAATCCCTCCCTGTTTACCTCTATCTCTAGCTTAGGCACTTGGATAAAATATATAAGTATTAGTGCAATCAATGTACTAATAGAAGCACCCATAAATAGATTGGGAAAACCCTTATTCCCCATAAGCATAATCCCTAGAGGGGGACCAATGGACATAGCAACAGTGCTAGCAGAACTAAAGTATCCCATACCCTCTCCCCTACGGGATACAGGTACTAAATCAGAAGCAATAGTCCCATAAGTTGTAGTAGATATCCCCCATCCAAACCCATGGAAAAATCTAATCAGCATAATTCCCACAACTGTACTAGCCCAATTAAATCCTCCAATGGTAACAAGGCAAATTAAAACTCCTAAGGATAAAAATATCTTCTTGTTTACCTTTTCCAACGCAATTCCAGAAAAAGGACGAATTATTATTGCAGAAACAGTAAATATAGCTGTAACCATACCTACATGGGAGCTACTCCCTCCCATTTCAAATATATAATAAGGTAAAGTTGACAGCAACATATAGAAACCAACAAACACTAAAAAATTTGAAATCAAAAGTAGAATATAATCTTTAGTCCACAAAGATTCATTATTTGTTATTTTTTTATCCATATTTTCCCTCCTTTATATATCCATACCCTGTAATGGCATATTTTAATAACCAAAACCCTGTTTTCCTAAACTATTTCCCTTCTTGACACCATCATTTTACAGTTATAATATAATAATTAGAGTTGCTAAATATATATTTGGAGGGATGAAAATGGCTAAAAAATCAAAAGGAAAGGAGCTACAAGAAGCTCTAACCCATAAGTGGAAAAATGTCTGGGAAGTAATAGAAGATGATGAAAAGGAAAAGGTTTTTGAGATAAACGAAGAGTATAAAGATTTTCTAGACAAGGGAAAGACGGAAAGAGAAGCAGCACAGGAAATTATAAAAATAGCTGAAGAAAAAGGCTATATATCCATGGATGAAATAATCGAAAAGAAAATCAAACCTACCCCTGGCACGAAAATATATGCCAACAACAAGGACAAGTCTATAGCCCTATTTGTAATAGGTAAAGAAAAGTTAGAAAAAGGTATGCATATAGTTGGCTCCCATTTAGATGCTCCAAGAATCGATTTAAAGCAATTTCCCCTTTACGAGGACTCAGGACTAGCCCTATGCAAAACTCACTACTATGGTGGGATTAAAAAATATCAATGGGTTACATTGCCCTTAGCCTTACACGGAGTTATTATAAAAGAAAATGGTGAAAAAGTCCATATATCCATTGGAGAAGATGAAGGAGATCCTGTATTCTTCATTACAGATCTACTACCCCATTTAGCAAAGGATCAGATGGAAAAGAAAATGGGAGAAGGCATCACTGGTGAAGGATTAAATCTTCTTGTGGGAAGTATCCCCTTTAAAGATGATGAAATAAACGAAAAGGTAAAATTAAATGTGCTCAATATATTACATGAAAAATATGGAATAACAGAAGAGGATTTCACATCAGCAGAATTGGAAATAGTTCCAGCAGGAAAAGCTAGAGATGTAGGAGTAGATAGGAGTATGGTAGGGGGATATGGTCAAGACGATAGAGTATGTGTATATACCTCCCTTAAAGCCATATTAGATGTGGAAAAACCAAATAAAACTGCTGTAGCTTTATTCGTAGATAAAGAAGAGATAGGTAGTGTAGGAAACACCAGCATGGAATCCAAATTCTTCGAAAATATAGTTTCAGAATTAATTTACCTTACAGAGAAAAACTACTCAGAGCTTATTGTAAAAAGGGCTTTGGCCAATTCCTGTGTCCTTTCAGCTGACACCTTAGGAGCCTTTGACCCTAATTATCCTGAAGTCCTAGACAAGCTAAATGCCCCATATGTAGGCAAAGGGGTCACTATAGTTAAATACACAGGAGCTCGAGGAAAAGGCGGAAGTAACGATGCCAATTCTGAATATCTAGTAAAAATAAGAAAAATATTTAACGATAACAATGTAGTATGGCAAATGGGAGAATTAGGCAAGGTAGATCAAGGGGGTGGAGGAACCATAGCCTATATACTAGCAAACTACGGTATGGAAGTAGTAGACTGTGGAGTAGCACTACTAAGCGTTCATGCTCCCTATGAAATTGCCAGCAAGGCAGATGTTTATATGGCTTACAAAGGCTACAACGCTTTTTATAATGCATAATTGTTTGGGACAAGGGGTCTGACCCCTTGTCCCACAATAGTTTTTTATAGCTCCTCGGTGAGTTTAATTATCTCATCTACTATATCCCCAATATATTCAATAGTATTTAACAATGGCTCTTCCGTGGTAATATCTACCCCTGCCTTTTTAGCAAATTCTATTGGAGTATATATACCTCCAGATTTTAGTACTGAAAGCCAATCATCTATAGCTTTTTCTCCCTCTTTTAATATCCTATTATTTACCTCTGTAGCAATGGTCAAACCTGCACTATAGGTATATGGATATAATCCCATATAATAATGGGGTTGTCTCATCCAAGTAAGCTCTGCTCCCTCATTGATTACTACAGCATCCCCCCAGAATTCTTCCAGTACTTTCCTCTTTGTTTTATTTAACAATTCTGCATGTACAGATCCTCCATTATCAATTATCCTATATACTTCTCTTTGAAATGCTGCTTCCAATAGATGGGTTACAAAATTGTGATAATAGGTTCTGGATATTATAGATGATAAAACCCATCTTTTCATCCTTTTATCCTGAGTATTTTCCATCAAATAGTTTACCATAAGGAGTTCATTCATAGTAGAAGGTGCCTCTACATAGTATCTAGAAGGTCTTGTATTAAATATATTTTGATTTTTATGAGACAAATAAAAATGCCCAGCATGGCCTAATTCATGAGCTAAAACGAATACCTCCCTCATTCTTTCCGTCCAAGATATAAGTATATAAGGATGACTACCATAGGGGCTGGAACAAAAAGCACCAGTAGACTTACCCTTGTTTTGGACAAAATCTATCCATCTTTCATCAAAAGCCCTATTGACTACCTCCATATACTCTTCCCCTAATACTGACAATGCCCCTTCCACATAGGGTCGAGCCTCTTCAACGCTTATCTTTGGTTCAAATTCTGGGTCTATAGGCAATTTTAAATCCATGAAAGTCATTTCATCTAATCCGTGGATTTCTTGTATTAATTTTGCATATTTCCTCATATGAGGGGCTAATTTCCCCATTATTAAATCAATCTGTCTATCATATAATTCTATTTCCACCTTTTGAGGAAATAGTAAACTATCTATTACAGAATCAAAGCCTCTTAAATTTGCTATAGTCTTCTCTTTTTGTACTTGAACTTGATATACAGTGGCTATGGTATGTTGATACTCCCTTAGTTTATTAGAAAAAGCCTCTGCTGCAGCTCGTCTAATCTTTGTGTCCTTCTCATACTCCCATTTACCTTCAAATAACACAAAACTTAATGGATACTCCTCTCCTTCTACAGTAAAAGTACCAAAATCCATATCGGCTAGTTTAGCCCTATTATATATTTGATAAGGTGCATCTAATACATTGGAAAGAGCTAATAAGGTTCTCTCCACCTCAGGATGTAGGGTATAAGGTTTTTTTCTCATTATATCCATCAAAAATAGTGCATTTTCTTGGGACTTTTCTATGGCTTCTTGAATTGTTTCTTCATCTAATTGAACTATCTCTGATTCAATAAAGCTTAGGCGACTACTTACCTCCGATAAAATATTAGATGTTTTCATTTGTCTAGTTTGATTTTCCATATCCCTCTGATCTACTGCTACTGATAGATAAGAATAAGTTCCCAATAAACCCCCAATCTCTAGTAAAACTTTAAACTGATCTAAACAGGCGTTAATCTCTTTTGCCCCTTTTAATTTTCCTTTATATTCTTTTTCTATCTCCTTTGAAAGCTTAACTACTTCTTGGAGCTTTTGTTCAAACTGTTCTTCCGATTCAAATATTGATGAAAGATCCCAAGTATATCTTTCATCCACATCTTTCCTCTCTAGAAGCTCTTTACCCATGCTAAAACCTCCTTATAATATTTCGATTGTCTAAGTAAATTATATTATAAGAAGATTCTTAATACAAGGAAAATGATTGGAACAAGGGGACAGTTCTCCCTGTCCCACAAAACTATTTCCCCCCTTTAAGTCCTATTTGCTCTTTTTTATTTAAAAATTCCAATATTTTTATAGACATAGTAATCCTAAATAACTCATCTCCATTATTTAAATCTATATTGGTTATTTCCTTAATCTTATTTAATCTATAGTTAGTGGTATTTCTATGGATAAACAATTTGTTCGATGTTTCTATTGAATTTTTATCCTCTTCAATATAGGTTTTAAGAGTTAAAAAATATTCAGTATTATTTTTCTTATCATATTCTAATAGTTTATAGACACTTTGGCTGCAATAATTACTTAAATTAATATAATCTTTTACATCTTGAATAAGATGGTAAAATTTCAAATCCTCATAATAAAAAATATTTCCTTCCATATCTAATATATGTATTATTTCCATACTATCTAATGCTTGTTGATAATGTTTACTCAAATCCAATATATCGCTAAAATTATTGCTTACTATCAATATAATATTATTTTCTTCTAAAAAACTAGTAATATCTTTATCCATAAAATATTCTACTTTTTCTTCATATAATAGATCTAATACAATTAATACATGTTCTTTATAAAATAGAGATTTGTGTTTTGGGAAAAGTTGTTCTAAGGATCCTTTCAAAAAATTAGGCTTAGTTACATTTGAATTATATTGGGAAATATCCAAGACTAGAAGGCATAAATTATCTCCGAAACTACAATCAATGGATTTCATCCTCTCTTTTAGAGCATACTCATCAATTATACTTCTTTCCAGTATATCTATTAATAGGTTTTCATATCTTAATCCACCTAAATTTCTATATACCTGGTCCTTTTTAAGTTCCTCGGAAATTACATTACTCAAAATTTTTATGGTTTCATAGCTACTTTCCGTAAACTTTTCTATAGATTCTAATAGTATTATGTATCCAACAATATTCCCATCGATTATAACTTTGCTTACCAACTTCCTAATAGGACTTTCCTTACAAATAACTATGAAAGGTTCTGTAGAATTAGGTGCATTTCGAAAGGATTTTATCTTATTTACTTCAGATATGAATTCATAAGAACAATACCCTAAGTTAATATTTCTAATCCAAAATGGTTCGGTGATATATTTAATATCTGAATGAGCCAATACTTTAAAACATGAATCTATTAGAATAATAGGATTTTGTAATACTTCTGAACTAATATTTATTATATAATTCAATCCTCTATCACTAGTTAATGCATTAAGAAAGTCAGCAGAATTTTGCAATACCATATAATTTTCAATAAATAGATTCTTTACTTTAACAAATAAATCCTGAATGTCTTGTACATTAGATACTTCTATAAAACTAATATTATTATTAATAAACCAGTTATTATCGTATTCTTTGTCTACTTCAATAAGATATACCCCCTTATTCAATTTATCCCTATGAATATTAATAAATTGAGAGGCTTTTCCTATATACAATATTTTTTCATGAAATACATTTTCATCTGGTGAAAATAATTCTACATCTACAAGGATTTCTTCCCCTCCAGACTTGGAATAAAGTGCAGGGGAATACTTTGACAATTCTTTATATACTTTATAAAGCTTTACAGCCATATTAATACCCCCTTTATATTATTATAGTGCACTATGCACAAAAAACACAATAATATTTGTATTGTATACCCATGTTATTTAGCCCAATATTATATTAAAGTATATATAGAAGGCATGTTAAAAAATTATCAGGGGGGATTTTGATGAAATATGAAAATCTTTTTCAAAGAGGCAAAATTGGTAACTTGACATTAAAAAACAGAATTGTGATGCCCGCAATGGGAACATCTTTAGCTACATCTACTGGAGAAGCATCAGATGAAATAATTAAATATTATGAAGAAAGAGCAAAAGGAGGATGTGGTTTAATAATTACTGAAATTACAAGAATTGACAATGAAACAGGAGTTGGTATGCCAAATCAGCTATCTGCTATGGAGGGAAAGCATGTACCAAAGCTTGAAAGATTGGCTAGAGCAGTACACAAACATGATTCTAAAATATTTCTTCAATTACATCATCCAGGTAGACAAAATAGAAGTGATTTAATTGAAGGCAGACAAATAGCTGCTCCCAGTCCTATACCATGCAAAACCATAGGAGAAATCCCTAGGGAAATGACTACAGAAGAGGTAGAAGGGCTTGTGAAAAAATTTATAGTTGGAGCTAAAATAGCACAAACAGCAGGAATAGATGGTGTTGAGCTACATGGTGCTCATGGCTATTTAATAGGCCAATTTATGAGTCCCCTTACCAATAAAAGAAATGACAAATATGGTGGAAGCTTTATGAACAGGATGAGATTTGTAACAGAGATTATAATGGGGATTAGATATATATGTGGCCCAAATTTCCCAATATCTGTAAGAATAGATGGAGATGAGTTTGTAGAAGGAGGTATTACTTTAGAAGAGGCTATAAAAATAGCTAGATATTTAGAAAGCATAGGAATAGATGCACTCAATGTAAGTTCTGGAACATATGAATCAGCAGCTACCATTATTGAACCTATATCTTATCCAGAAGGTTGGAAAAAACATCTATCCAAATCTATAAAAGAGCATGTAAAAATACCTGTTATAGCTTGCAATGCTATAAAAACACCCGAGATTGCAGAAAAACTACTAAAAGAAAAAGATTGTGATTTTGTTGCATTAGGTAGAGCCCAATTAGCAGATCCAAATTGGGGCAATAAAGCTAGAGAAGAAAGAGAAAAAGAAATAAGGCCTTGTATTGCCTGTCTTAATTGTATAGAAGCTATTAAGAATGGAACAAGCATAAAATGTGCTGTAAACCCTAAATTAGGATACGAACTAGAATATAAAGACTATGATTTAGATGGCCAAGGACGCACAGTAGCAGTTATAGGTGGAGGGCCTGCAGGCATGGAAGCGTCAAAAATATTAGCAATAAGAGGATTTAAAGTAACACTATTTGAAAAAAGAGATAAATTAGGCGGAAATGTATATGTAGGAAGTATACCTCCTCATAAAGAAAGATTAAGAAATCTAATAAGCAATATGGAATATGAAATTAGAAAACTTGGTGTAGATATTAAACTTAATACCGCTCCAACTATTGAAGAACTAAAAGAATTAAATCCTTATGCTATATTCGTTGCAATAGGTGGAAAAAACATTGCACCTCCAAATGTTGAAGTAGATGGAAGTAAAATATTATATGCAACAGATTTACTTGAAAGAGAAATGGATTTAAAGGATAAAAATATTGTAGTGATTGGTTCAGGAATGACTGGATTGGAAACTGCAGAATATTTAGCTAGTAAAGGCAATAATGTAACAGTGGTGGAAATGTTAAAACAAATTGGTCCAGATGTTTATGATGTAGTATTATACGATATAATTACAAGATTAAAAAAATTAAATGTAAACTTAATGCCTTCTAGCAAATTTGTAGGATATGGGGAGAATGGTGCAATAATTCAGAATACCTATAATAATAAAAAATCTGTTATAAAAGCAGATCATATAGTCTTAGCACTAGGAGTTAAAGGATTAGAAGAAGATCCATTTGTTCAAGAATTATATAAAAACTTCAATATAGTAAGATTACTTGGGGATACAAGGGGAGCAGGTAAGATTTATGATGCAGTTAAAACAGGTTTTGATATGGCTTATGTACTAAAATAAGTGAGGAGGGGGAACAATGAAAGAATTTAAAGATAAAGTTGCCGTTATAACTGGTGGAGCTAATGGTATAGGTTTAGCAATAGCTGAAGAAGCCATAAAACGGGGAATGAAAGTGGTTATAGGTGATATCCACAAAGAAGGACTTGAAAGAGTTGAAAAAATTTTTAAAGAAAAAAACGCAGACTTTATTACAGTATATATGGATGTAACAGAATTTGAAGATATGAAAATGTTAGCTGAAAAAACTATTGAAAAATATGGACAAGTTGACTTATTCTTTAATAATGCAGGAGTAGTAGTACCAGGAGATATTTGGAACATACCATTAAATGATATAGATTATATAATATATTCTAACTTGTTTAGTATAGTATATGGACTAAAAGTATTTATACCTATAATGGAAAAGCAAAAAACTAAGTGTCGTATAATAAATACAGCAAGTGTAGCAGGATTACTTTCAAGCCCTGGTATGCCAACCTATCATATGACTAAGTTTGGAAATATTGGCCTTTCTGAAGCTGTAGATTTGCAATTACAAGAAAAAGAATCCAATGTAAGATTAAGTGTATTTTGTCCAGGATATATACAAACAGATCTCCATAATTGTGATAAAAGAAGACCAGAAAAATTTAAAATAGATCCTAATGAACCCTACTATCAAAGTGAAGAATATAAAGAAGGACTTAAAAAAGCTCATTATGTGATTACTACAGGAATACCAATAGATAGTATAGGAATGAGTGTATTTCAAGCTATAGAAGATGAACAATTTTATATTTTAACTCACCCAGAATATATGCCTGTTATAGGATGGAGAGTAAAAAATATATTAGATGGAAAAAATCCTGATGTGAAATTTTTCAAATCATAAAAACAATATTGGGGACAGGGAGAAACATCTCAACAGCCCCTGTCCCATCCTATAATACTATATCCTAACCTTATCTAGTTTTATCAAATCATACTGTTTTATTATCCTTATCAATTTCAATGCATATTCAGGATCTGTTGCATAGCCTGTTCTTTTCAGTGCCCATGCTCCTGGGATGCTATCATGCATTACTTCCTTAAAAGGCTTGTACCTTTCAGAATTCAATAAAAAATTCTTATGATCTGCCCAACTTTCTTCAACGCTATTATAGGCTCTAAACTTTGCATCTACGTAATAAGTTTTGCCATTATATACTTCCCATGTATTGTATATAACTGAACCCTTAGGACCTTCTCCCTTTATTCCAAATAGATTATATGAAAGTTTACCACTGTATTTATCTACTGGAACACTTTGTCCCCATCCTGTTTCTAAAATAGATTGAGCAGTTTGAAGAGCTGCTGACATACCTGTCTTTTCCCAAGAGTCTCGAGCAAGAGTTGATGCTAAATTTAAAAATTTATCTTTTTCAATTATAGGTACTGCTTCATATATTTTACCCAAATATACTCTAATTGGAACTGGCTCACTTTTAATTTCTTTATTTCCATATTTACCAATAGCTTGTATATTCCAATAACCTTCGTCCTCTTTTTTAGGAGTATAGGTATATCCCTTTAAGGGGTCTTTATTTATTGCTATGTTTTTTATTTTACCTGTATCCCTATTAATAAAGATATAGCTTACGCTATCTAATTTTATATTACTTACAACTTTTAAACTAGTAGGTTCTCGTAACACCTGATTAGGACCTACCCCTTCCAATAATACTATAGGTTTCCCTGCTAGCTTGATTTTGATTGGTTTACTCTCATATTCTACCCCTTTGGTATCCTTAACTCTAACCAATACTTCCTTTTCTCCAGAAATATCAGGCTCTGGAAACCATGTATATCCTCCATAGGGTTTTTTAGCTAGGACTTCCTCCTTACCAGAAACTGGATCTCTCAATATATATTGAGTTTCCATTACGTCAAAATTCCTAGTAGCCAAAAGATTCACAGGTTTGCTGATTACTTGTCCCTCCGAAACCCCTGCTAATGTTAATTTAGGATTCACTTCCACCTTAGCTATTACTTCATTACTTTCATAACCTTGGTTGTTGCTATCGTATGCAATTGCCTTAAAAGAATAATTGCCATTTTCCCTTACATTAGGCTCCCACTTGTATTGACCATAAGGATCTATAGGAATATCTTCTCCTATTATATTAGTCTTCCCTGTATCCAAATTGGTAATCTCATACTTTACATAGGATGCTACAAAACTAGTATCCACTCCCATATATATGGTATTATTATCCAAAGTTTCACCTTCCTCTATTCCTGTTAGAGAAACCTTAGGAACCACATCCAATACAACAGAAATAGCATCCCCTGCTAAAAAATTCCCATTTTTATCATAAATAGCTGCTACTAATACCTTCTCCCCTTTTTCCTCTAAATATGGAATCCAAGTATATCCACTAGTTAAATCTTCTCCCCTAGCCACTACAAATCCCTCAGCTGTATTTGGATCTAATAATAAATATTTTATCTCTTTAGCATTGGGTAGATTCCCTTCAGGTAGTTCTATTTTTAATTCAGTTTTACCCTTTATAGTTTGTCCAGATTTTAATGTGGATATATTTATATCGAAAAATGGTTCTACATTTCCTTCTCTATTGGAATCTACATAAACGGTTCTAGTAGATTCATCCCACTGAACTCCTACCCCTAGTGCATTTGCTACAAAACGAACAGGTACAAAGGTACGACTTTCTATAATCTTAGGAGGTACATCTATTATGCTATAGTTTTTATCTCCATCTTCATAAGAAACTAGATGACTCCCTATTTTTAAGCTAACTACTTTATTACCCATTTGAATAGTTACTGTTCTATCCTTGTCATTCCATTCAACTTCTCCTCCCAATTCTTCCGATACAAATCGAATTGGTACCAATGTTCTTCCACTTTCAACTATAGGACCCATAAGAGAAGTAATGTCTTTCCCATTCACTACTAGTTTAATGGGCTTGGCAGCAAAAGAACAGGTACTAAAACATTGTGAACAGAGTAATAGTATAAGTAATAAGGAAAACAAAGTTACATTAAGTACATTTCTTTTCATGTTTTTCCTCCTTCATCTTTTAAAGAACATCTACTTATAGTATAATCATAAATAAACAAATAAGCTAGCCTAATCTGGCAAATTATATATTTTTCATTATAACTCCTTCCACAGTTTGGGCCACACTTTCGCAGGCATCACAACAATCCTCAAATACTTGGAAAAGTCGTGTCCATACTATTACATCCATTATATTTATAGGCTCTATATATAAATTCCTTATGGCTTTTATATAAAATCTATCTCCTTCTTCTTCTATTTGATTTATATCTACTATAAAATCATGTATATTATTTGATTTTCTAAAATTAGGAAACTCCTTCATCATATCTTTAATCTTTTCACAACCTCTAACTATGATATCCACAAACCCAATAGCTTCCTCCCGTATTTCATGAACATTGTACATATAAAGTCTTAGCAATATATCTTCTGTAGAATCTATAACCTCATCAAGCCCTTGTGCCAATAGTATTATATCTTCCCTTTCTATAGGAGGTACAAACTCCTTAGCAAGATTTTTCATCATATCATGAACCTCTTTATCAGCTTTATATTCCTTTTTGTGCATCTCTTCCATAGCTTTAGGAAGTTTTTCTACATCAAAATTTTCAATTATAATTGCCAATTCTTTAGATACCTCATACGTATATTGTCCCATCCTCATAAACATAGCATAATAATCATATCCCTTTTTTCGTCTCACATAAATCCTCCTCCAATTTAAAATAGTACCATAAATAGTTTAGCCATTAAAAAACCTATCATACCGCAGCCAGGAAAAGTCAACACCCAAGTCATAACCATTTCCTTGACCAAAGACCAGTTTACAGAAGATAATCTTCTAGCTGAACCTACCCCCATAATAGCTGTGGTTTTTGTATGAGTAGTACTAACAGGCAATCCAAATATAGAAGAAAAAAGCAAGCAAAGAGCTGCTGCTAGATCAGCTGAAAACCCTTGATATTTTTCCAACTTTACCATATCCATACCAACTGCTTTTATTATTCTATACCCTCCCATAGATGTACCTAATGCCATTACTAAGGAACACAATATCATAAGCCAAAAGGGTATTTGAAAATTGGATACATTACCTTGCCCTTTTGCTAAGAAAATACCTAGCATAAATACCCCCATGAATTTTTGCCCATCCTGAGCTCCGTGCATAAATGCCATAGCAGCACTACCAAATACCTGAGCTCCTTTAAAAAAGCCTACAGTTTTTCTCCTATCCATATCCTTGCATATAAACTCCACCAATTTTACAATGACAAAACCCATAATAAAACCAAATATAGTGGAAAAAACTAAACCATACAAAACCTTAACCCATTCAGAACCATTTATACCAGAAAAACCTCCTTGTAAAGCTATAGCAGCACCAGATATGCCTGCAATAAGTGCATGACTCTCACTAGTAGGTATGCCAAAATACCAAGCCATAGTAGCCCAAATAACGATTGCAAAAAGTGCAGCACAAAGGGCCACAAGAGCAGTATGGGGATCGCCGCCAAAATCTACCATATTATATACAGTCATAGCGACAGAACTGTTTACCATGGTCATAATCAATATCCCTAAAAAATTAAATATAGCTGCCATAGTTATAGCACTTCTCGGCCCTATGGAACGGGTAGCAATAGCTGTTGCAATTGCATTTGGAGCATCAGTCCAACCATTTACCAGGACTACTCCCAAAGTCAATATTACAGTAATAAGTAATGTAGAATTGGTCACTAATTGTTCTAAAAAATCTTCAAATAAAATAGTCACTTTTTCACGTCCTTTTTAAAATGTAGAACTTTTACATATTAATCTTCTCTAATTATAACATGGATTTAAAAAACAAACTATCATCATTATTTACTAGAAAATTTTCATATAGAAAAAATTTTATTGATTAAAAAATTTAATCTGATACAATGAAATAAGGCAAATATTATCAATATTTTAAAAATTAACAAAAATATTGTCAATTTTTTGAACTATAAATTAGTATTTTATTTTTGTGAGAATTTTGAGTTTTATATTAAATATATAAAAATAAAAAAGAATACTAGAGTTTTATAAAATATTAAAAGTCAAAATTTTGGCGTCAGATATTCCTTCAATATTTGACACTACAAAATAAATTAAGGGGGTAATAAAATGGATATTACATTAATTGGAGTTCCAATTATGTATGGTTCTGACAGAGATGGGGTACAATATGGTCCAGATAAGTTAAGAGGAAAAAATATTGCAAGTTTAATAACTAAAAACAAAAAAATCTTTACGACTTTGGAAACTTATTTGTGCCATATGTACCCCCTTCTGACAAATTTGATTCTCATAAAAAGATTAAGTATTTGGATACT
>JAAYFV010000132.1 GCA_012728075.1 Tissierellia bacterium | reverse complement strand
TAAAGTTAATTCACCAAATACAAAAATATCGCTTATATCTTCTATGGGAATATATCTTTTATTTTTATCCGTTTCAAAATAAATGGTATTGTCCTTCCTTTTTATTTCTCCATCATTAAAAATATATAAAGTTTTTTTCATAATCTTATCACTCCTTTTTATGACCAACAAAATTCATTGTATGCACAATTCTTACACATATTTATTTTTACAGGTTTTGGAGGATAAGACTCATAGCATATTCTTAAAATATCTTTTTCTACCTTTTCTAATTCTTCTATAAGTTCATCATTAAGCTCTATTATCTCACGTTTTCTTTCTTTAGGAAAGGTAAGTACCCCTTTTCCTTTTAAACCATGTCTTTTAAGTTCCAATAGATAATAAGCTAATTGCATTCTTGAACTTTCTACAAATTTTGAAGTCTTTTTTATTTCTCCAATCATCAAATATTCGCCTTTTTTATCAATTAAATCTACTTTAACATTACCAATGGAAATTTCTTTTCTTTTTCTTTGGAAAGAAGTTTCATGAATAAAACGTCCTATATCTATATTTATATTATCTTGATCAGGAACAATATTTCGAGCCATAAGCCAAACTTCCCTTTTACAGATATAGTAGTACCATATTAACGTTCCATTTACATTTAAGTCCTCCAATATATCACCTCTAAAATATCATACATTCATCCTCTTTATCCCTTTTAAATCCAGTTTTATCATCATAAAACTCCTCTATCCCTTCTCTAGGTAGAAAAATCATACCTCTATCTGCAACAAAACTTCTAAAATATTTTTTAGGAATAGATAATGTGTAATCTTTCATATCCCTTTGAATCTTCAAATATTGTTCTCTTTTTTTATTAAAATCCTTAATGTTTGACAAATTCAAAAAAATTTCATATGCAGTTTCTGCCCTATCATCATATATAAAAAACACATCAATATATCCAGGATTATTTTGAATTAGTGAAAATTTGTCTACGGAATACTCTCCTTCAGAAAAATCTAACTTTTCTATAGCATCTATTAAACCATTTGACACTCTCTGGGATTTGTTTTGTTTTATTTCATTAAAATATTCATTTATTAATTTAAAATAATCTTCTTCCAATATTTCTTCTTTACCTTCTAAAACCTCTCTAGATATATCCATTATTGTATTCCCATAAACATATTTCCCAAAATTATTTTCATTATCATCTATCATAAAATATATGTATACACTTCCTATTTTGTTTCTACTATTTCTATTACATCTACCAGCACATTGAATAATGGAATCTATAGGGCCTATGTCCCTTATAACAACATCAAAATCTAAATCTACTCCTGCTTCTACTACTTGGGTTGAAACAAGAATTATATTATCATTATTTTTTAATCTTTCTTCTATTTCTTTTATTCTATTTCTTCTATGAATAGGAAGGATATTAGTAGATAAATAGTATACATCTCTATCTATATCTTTTAATTTCTCATAAATTTCTAAAGATTGTCTAATTGTATTGCACACTATCATATAAGATTTTTCTTCCATATTGCTAATAAATTCATCTACAAATTCATCTATAGTTACCTTTTCTATTTTGGGTACAAGCTTAGTTCTTTCAAATTTTTTAAAATACTTCTCATTGTCTTCTAATAATTCTACTGCATCAGTTAAAATCAGTGGTTTAGTAGCAGTCATTATGATTATTCTAATATCTAAGTATTCACATGCTTTTCTCAATATGTAATCAACTAAATCAAAATATTTTATATCTATAGCTTGTATTTCATCTAATATAATTATAGAACCCTTTATGGCATTAAACTTCTTAAGCATACGATTTCGGGCTCCAACTAAAGTTTCTAAAAGTTGAACAAATGTAGTAACTACAACTCCACTAGACCAGTTTTCTATTAATAATTCTGCTTCTGTCTTTGTATAATCCCTGTATTCATTTTCATATTCAACAGTGGATAAGTTATGATGTTTAATAATATAACTACTATAATTTTGTTCAAAATCTTCTATTCCCCTAAATATATCAAATAACACATCATAATTTTGTTCTATAATAGAAGTAAAAGGTAAAGAATATATAATCCTTCGATTATCTCCTAATAGTTCTTTCAATTTTAAAGCTGCAAAAAAACCTGTTATAGTTTTCCCTGTTCCTGTAGGAGCTGTGATAGAAAATATTTTAGATTTATCATAATTTTCTTCAATACTTTTTATTACCTTTGTGTATATATCAGTTCTTATCTTATCTATTGCTTTTGTTGGTTTGCCAAATTTATCTTTTCTAATAGAATCTAATATTTCATAATTACCATGCATCTCTTTAGGTAAAAAAGTATTAGAGGCACTTATTTTATCTGCAGAAATCAATGCAGAATATAATATTTGATGAGTAAAATAGTTTTTTTCAGATTTTAATCCTCTAATGGATAAAAGATCTAATTTTTTTAATTTGCTCAGTGTTTCTTCTATTATATTTTCTTCTTGAGTAAAACTAATAAATTCTTTCAATATACCTAGCTTTTCCATATCAGGTTTTATAAAATTTATATTTTCCTTCATATCATTAATTTGCTCATAAGCTATGTCTATTTTTTCCAATACATTTACAGAAAAATCCGTTTTAGATACTTCTTTAAATGTATCAGGAAGATTTACAGAAAAATTCTTTAAATTACCATGATGATGCAATATGGTATTATATATGATCAAGGGAAGGATATTCCCTTCCCCAAATCTTCTTAATCCTATATAACCTCCAAATGTAGCAGATATAAAGCTATGATTAGATAACTTAGATTTTTTATTATATTTTAAATATCTTTGGAAATAAGAAGTATATTTCCCAAAATCATGACATACTGCTACTATTTCATATGCTTCTTTAAGCTCATTTGGAATTTTAGATATTGAAAGCTCTTTAACCTCTGTTAAATGTTCTAACATTGTTTTTTCTGGATGGGAATAAAATTTCATTCATATCACCTTCTATAAAAATACTACATTTTCCCCATTAGAAAGCCGTGCATATTTTCCATTAATTTTAACTCTTAAAGGTTTACCTTCTTCTTCATAAATATAGGTAGTTACTTCTTTAATTATCCTATTTTCTTCAAAATCCCTTGGCATTCTTTCTTTAATTAAAGCTCCTTCCATATTCTTAATATCTATTTCTTCAACTTTATCATTATTAATAACTGTAGGTACAACTTCATATCTATTACTCTCATTCCAACACCATTCTGTTTTATCTATATAATCTATATAGCAACTAAAAGGAGCACTTCCAAAATATAGGGGATACACAGGTTTATTGTTAATTATCCTTTGTTCTATTTCACTTAATATATTTTCATCTTCATGGGTTAAATAAATTCTATAACGTAAATTATCATATCCTGTAAGCAATTCAAATGGAATTTGTGTATGATTTTTTTGAATTATCAATTCCTTAGGGCCAGTAGCTCTTATATAATTAAGGGATTGCATTATTTTCTTTGACTTTCCAATCTTTCTAACTGCTATATGTAATTTTTCAGAACTTAATAATTCATAATAGCTGTCCCTTTCAAGACCTAGTAGTGCAGCTACCATCCCTTCAATAGTGGTTCTAGGTGGCACTAAATAGGATAATGAAGAAGAATTAGTATAAAATTTTCTAAAATGTGCAAATTTCCCCCAAAGGTCAAATATAATCATCGTCATAATCATCACCCTATTCCACCAATTTTAATGGTAACTTACCAAATGCCTCCTCAAAACTAACATAATTATCATCTAATATAAGTTTTAAGTTTTCATCTATAAAATAATGTACAGCATTTATCTTTTCTTTATTTTTCTCTAATAATTCCACTAATTCATCTATTATTAAAGAACATTCATTTATGTCCCTAATATTAGGCACTTCTTCTTTAAGTTCTATAAAATCCCTATAATCACCTAACACAGTTTCATTGTCTATATATTCTACTCTCATATAAAATCTTGGATATTGCCCTATTTTACTCCTTGTAGCAAGGTTTGGTATAGCATATTTCATAGCTTCATCAAGCAAAATTAAGTCTTCGTCTTTTAACATGGTTTTATTAGCTCTATTACCACTTACTATTCCTGAAAAAGCAATTAAAGAATATTTTACTCTAAAATCCTTCCCCATTGTACCTTGAGTACTACTCTCTCTTGTAGAAAAATGAGAAGTAATACTAGCTTCTAAAAGCTCCACCTTGTTTAGAGAATATCCCCAATTAAACTGAATAGGTCCTATAAAGGTTTTATTATCTCCCTTAACTGTCATAGTAGCACCAAACATTCTCACATCTGTTAAGTTTTCCAATATCCACTCATTTGAAGAATCCTCTAGATCTTTTATTCTCTTATCAGCTGTTACTGGTTTATCATCCACCCTACGTACAAATATATCATGGCCTTTGAGCAGTAAATAATCCCTTATATATCTTTTAAGTCTTAAGTCTGATACTAAATTCATCTCTCTTTCATAATCCATACGTGGCCTGTTTTCCTCATCTGGATCTCCATTAGGATTAGTCAACTTAGCATCATAAATATATAATATTTCATTGTTTGTCACTGTCATTTGAAATATCCTCCTTTTCCCTTAACATTGGTATTGTAGTTGCATAAGAATATCCTGAAAGTACATAGAACAAGCTTTCATCTTTGTTCAATTTCCAATTATCAATATTTAAATCTAAAAGCCTTTTCAATTCAAAAAAGGTAACTTCATTGTATTGCCTAATTTTTTCTTGGTTTAACTTATCAAACACATCTTTTGTAAGCCTTATAATTTTTTGCCTATCTAAACCATTGAAATTAAGCTTATTGAGTATAGGTTTAGTACCTTCTTCTGTCTTCCTATATTGAACATTCCCTATTTCTCCTATTAAATATCCTAATAAAAACATTGCTGTTTCTTGTTCATTATAGCCCATTTTTTCAATATAGTTTTTTATATAATCTTTCACTTTTAATTGAGATACATCCAAACCTCTCCCCTCCTCTAGACAGTCCATATATTCTAAAAATTTAATATACATATTGGCTCTCATCACATAAAATTCTAGTATTTCTTCGCTAGGATTTATATTGTAGGATCCTTTATCAAATTTTATTATTTTAATACATTCTATTAAATTTTTTATAAGATGTTTTTTGTTCAATTTTTTCCCTGTTAGTACCGCATCATAAGTCTCAAGTACATCCCTATATTGAGTAGCTTCCCCTTCTCTTATTCTTATGGGATTCATGTAATAAACAGTAGTTAAAGTTATAGCACTTCCAAATTTTTTCCCTAATATATTTTGAAAATCCTCTCTAGATTTATTAGAAGCTATTCTAATTTCTTCAAAAATCGAAGGCTGCACATCCTTTATAAGCCTCTGTATTTTAGTTGCCTTTTGGCTACTTTTAAAAAACATAAAATTCAAAAGAAAATAGCTATCTTCATCTCTTAAATCAATGGAGCCTTTTATTTCTTTTCTTAAATTCTCAAGTCCTTCATAGGATTTTACTGTATTAAAGGAATTTATTATTCTACTGGTAGCAATATCCAAATCTTCTTCAGTAAGGGGTTGCCCATAAATAAATTGGGGAATTATGTATAAATCAAATGCTGCAAGTCTTGTTTTTAATTTATTTATAACGTAATTTTCCCCTGCTAAATATTTAAACATACAATCTAAGCACATTTGCATATTTTTATAATAATTATTCCTGGATAATTCACTTGCAAATATAACTTGATTAGTAGTGTAATATTTAATTTTTGTATTAGCCATATCTGATGATACATTTTCATCTGTACCACAAATACTACATACTCCTTTACCCCCTTTTTTCCCTTTAGTTTTTGGTTTTTTGGATTCTACTACAGCTTCCTTGTATTCTTTAAAATTTGATAAAGGAACTCCGTCTATGAATATAGTGTATAAACCTATTTCATTTGGATTTATACCTTTTTCCTCTTTTAAATAATATTCAAATATTTCTAACAATTTATCTGAAAATTTTTTCCCTAAATTTTTTACATTTCCAACTTCTTTTTTTACTTCTTCAAATAATTGTTCCATTGGTACATCTATTATCCCACATTTATATAGATCTAAAGCATATCTGTACTTGGTTTTTAGTTCCTCTCCAAGATCTACATAAAAATTTTTAAAAACCTTATTAATTTTTTCATCTAATTCTTCACTAAAATTTATTTGAGATAAATTATAGAAAGTTTCTGTCAAATGATACTTGCTAGATGTACTTGATACATACCATTGGGGAGAATTTGGACCACTGGCTGAACCTACAAAAGTATATTTTTCTGCTGTATTATCATCCATTTCTTCTTTTACATCAATTTCTAATTTTCCTTCATCAGGTAAAAAATTAAATTTTAATACATTAAGCTGCTTATTCCTTCTAGTAGGTCTTAGTTCTTCTATAAAATTTAGTACTGGATCATTAAATTTTAACAGTGTATCTCCAATTTGAATTATTCCTTCAATAATCTTTCTCACCTCCCTAATATATTTTTATATTAATTTAACACAGCCAAACCCTTGGCTATTTTTACTGCCTAATCCTGTATCTATACCTAATTGAAGTAGTGGAATTGGGCCTGTTATGGAAAATTTGCCTGTATATCCTTTTATTACAAAACCCTTGTATTTTACAACAGCTAATCTAGGTTCTCCTATGGATTTTATATTTATTTCTCCCTCAGGAGCTTCCTCTGAATAAAAAGCCCTATACTTATTTTTTAGGTTGTTTTCTATAGTTTCTGAAAATTCTTCTTCCATTGGATTAAAATAATAAGTAAACTTTTTGCCATCTTTTCTGTATAAAGTACTATATGTAGATATAGGAGATAAAGTTCGAACCTTTATTTCTTCACTATTTACATTTTCCTTTTCCACTGCTAATTGTTTCACTTCTAAATAATTATTTCCTAATTGTACCCTTTGACGTTTTAAAAAACTATTTCCTATAGAGTTAGAAAAATCGTCGAAATGAGAAGATACGGTGAGCTTTATTGGACCATCAAATATTATTAACCCATCATCCTTTTTTAAAATATATCTCCCATTTATTCTAGAAAAAGTAAACATCTTAAATGTCCTATTTTTATTTTGAAAACCCTCTTCATGTAAAAAATCTGCAAGTTCTTCATCTAATAACCTATATATCATAGCTTGAACCATATGGTTATATTGTATAGGCAACACCACCTTATCGGATTCAATAGGATTAAAAGTAATTATTTCTTTCATTGTCAAACCCCCAAATGCTAAAAATATTTATATATTACTTCTACAAAAAATTGCAAATTCCTCTTTTTAAAATAAAATTGCCATCTAATTCCTTAAGTTTCTATTACCTAAGGATGATGACAATTTTTTATATATAAATTACCACTCTATGGAAATTTTTGTCTCATCAATTGAGCTTAAATCCTTACATCCAGTTAATATCATAGCTTGATATAATTCGTTTTTCATATTATCAAGGACTAATGATACCCCTTCTTCATATCCTCCAAAAGCGCCTATAATTATAGGTCTACCTATTAATACTCCATCGGCTCCTAAAGCCAACATCTTAAACACATCTACTCCAGAACGTATTCCTCCATCTACGAGAAGCATTATTTTCCCTTTAACTACTCTTTTTATTTCTAGCAGTGCTTTTGCTGTAGATTGAGTATGGTCTAATACTCTTCCTCCATGATTTGAAACCACTATAGCTTTTGCTCCAATTTCTACAGCTAATTGTGCTTCCTCCACAGTCATTATTCCTTTTAAAATAAATGGCAATTTTGTAGAAGAAACTATTTCCTTTAATTCCTCTACAGTCTTTGGACCTACAGGTTGCCCTTTAAGGGCCATAGTGACTAAACCTGCTCCATCAATATCCATTCCTACGGCTATTGAATTAATATCCTCTGCTTTTTTTACATTTTCAATCACATGGGAATTTTCTCTAGGTTTTATAATGGGTACTCCTTTGCCCCCAACAGTTTTTAAAGCCTCCAACCCATCTTCATACATAGTTAAATCTGCTGAATCTCCAGTCATAGCAATAGTTCCTGATGATATACTCCCTTTTACTACACTATTTATATACTCTTTTTCTGTCAAAGCTCCTCCCATATTAAAGGCACTTCCTGTTATAGGAGCTGCCATTATAGGGAAATCTAACTTTTCATTAAAAAATTGAAACTCCATATTAGGATCTTTAGCATCATGTATAGTTCTTAATTTTAATTTCACTTTGCTTAAATCTTCTACATTGCTCTTGAAAGCAGCTCCTGTCAAAGAACCTCCCATACCAGGAACCTCCCCAGCACAGGCTACTCCATTACATACAGGGCAAACTCTACAATAACCTTTCATTCTTTCCCTTGCAACTTTTCTAACTTCTTTCATATCCATATTAATCCCACCCCACAATTTTAAATTTATATATATTTTACTAAATTAGAAGTGGATTGTCCAAGATAACCATATGATATATTATCCTTTTGTAGATGCTCTTTTATAAATATTATAAGGTATTGTTATTTTTTCCCCTCGTATTTCATCTTCAATAGCATCTACTAATAAATTCATAGCTTCCCTTCCTAATTCAAATGCATTTATATCTACAGATGTTAAGGGAATATTTGAATGTTTTGCAAGAACACTATTGTTAAAACTTGCCACTGCTATATCTTTCGGTATATTTATTTCCAAATCTTCAAAGGCTTTTACAGCCCCAAATGCTACTAAATCATCTGCAACTATCAATCCATCAGGTAAAGGATTAATTTTTGATATTTTCACTCCATAATCATAACCAGTTTTTTCATCAAAACTTCCACTAAATAATAAGTTTTCATCAAAATCAATATTAGCTTCTGACAATGCCTTTTTATAACCTTTTATACGCTTTTTACTTACTACTAAATTTATATCTCCAACTATCATAGCAATTCGCTTTCTCCCAATTTCAATCAGATGTTTGGTCAATTCATAAGCTGCAAGAGCATTATCATTGTCCACTTGATTAATTTCTTCATCATCAGTAGAACCTATTATAGAAAAGGGAAAATCAATATTCTTTAAATATTCTATACACTCATCATCTACCTTACTAGTCATCAATATTATTCCATCTACCTTAGAACCTCTGACAAATTTTTTAGTTATTTTAAGTTCCTCTCCTTTTTCTGTGTTTGTAGACAATAAAAGATCATAACCAGATTTAGATGCCCCTCTTATAATACCTCTCAATGATTCAGCAAAAAAAGGATTAGAAAAATAATCTTCCGATGTAGTAGGTATTATTATTCCAACTGTTCCTGTCTTTTTTATAGCCAATGATCTAGCATTAGCATTGGGATAATATCCTAATTCTTCCATACACTTTAATACTTTTCTCCTAGTTGGTTCGCTTATCCTTGGATTATTAGATATTACCCTTGATACAGTAGATGGTGAAACCCCTGCCATTTTAGCTACATCATTAGCAGTAACTTGTTTTTTCTTTTCCAACATCTCACCTCTTTTCTATTTATTTTTAGTTTATTCTCTCCCCAGTTTTACTATTAAAGAAATGTAGTGCACTAATATCATATCCAAAAGAATGCTTTTCCCCTTCATTATACTCATAATGACCTGGTACAGATATAGTCAATTCATATCCATTTTCTAATCTAGCATATAATATTTTTTCTTTTCCTAGCATTTCCACCACATCTATAACACATTCAAAAGTATCTCCTAATTTACCGCCACTTTCAAATCTTTCTGGTCTAATTCCTAAGGATACGTCTTTTCCTTCAAAGGATTTTAATAATTTACCATCTTCTTCTGAAGGCTTAACCTTTATAATACCATCTTTTGATACAAATTTACTATCAATCATACTGCCTTCAATTATATTCATGGTTGGAGAACCAATAAATTCAGCTACAAATATATTAGCTGGTTTATTATAAAGTTCTTCTGGTTTACCTACTTGTTGAATCTTACCATCATTCATCAATACAATCTTCGTTGCCATTGTCATTGCCTCTGTTTGATCATGTGTTACATAAACAGTAGTACTCCCTAATGTCTTATGGAGCCTTACTAGTTCTACCCTCATATGCTCTCTAAGTTTAGCATCTAAGTTAGATAATGGTTCATCCATAAGAAATACTTGAGGCTTTCTTACTATGGCTCTCCCAAGAGCAACCCTCTGCCTTTGACCTCCTGAAATATCAGAAGGCTTGGAATATAAATAATCAGTAAGTTCTAATAGTTTAGCTGCTTCCATTACCCTTTCATGAATAATCTTCTTGTTTTCTTTTCTCATCATCAGGGAAAAAGCCATATTTTCATATACATTCATGTGAGGGTATAGTGCATAGGACTGAAAAACCATGGCTATATCCCTATCCTTTGGTGGAGTCTTATTTACCCTTTTATCATTAAAATATAAATCCCCTTCAGTTATAGAATTAAGCCCTGCTATCATTCTAAGCAAAGTAGTTTTCCCACATCCTGATGGTCCTAATATAACACAGAAATCTTGATTTTTTATTTTTAAATTTATATGTCTTAATGTAAACTCTTCTCTTCCTTCATACTTTTTCCCTACATTCTTTAAAGTAACTTCCATAAAAATACCTCCAAACCCTTTATATTATACAATATAAAAATCCCCATTAACCCTTTATTGAACCTTGAGTTAATCCTGAAACCAACTCTTTTTGTAATGCTATAAATAATATAACTATAGGAATAGCTGTAAGCAATCCTCCCGCTGCAAAAGCAGGCTGGTTCAATGTTCTAACGTCATTTATCAATGTAAATAATCCTGCTGCCAATGTATAAGTTTCTGGACTTGTTAACAATACCTTTGGTAATAAATAATCCATAAAAGGCCCAATAAATGACCACAAAGCTATTAATGCAAGCATTGGTCTTGCAATTGGCATAATTATAAGCTTATAAACTTGGAAATTAGAACATCCATCTATTTTAGCAGCATCATCTAACTCAGTAGATATGGAATCAATATATCCCTTTAATATAAAAGTATTGTTGGCTATTCCACCTCCTGCATATATAAGCACAAGCATCATTTGCCTTGTAAAACCTGGATTTATAGAAGATATGACCGAATACATAGTAAAATATGCAGTAATTCCTGCAAAAGTAGGTATAGCTTGTATAAGCATCATAGCCATCAAAGATACTTTCTTCCCTTTGAATCTATATCTTGAATATGCATATCCAGTAAATGAGACTATAATCAAAGTTAAAACTGCTGTGGCCAAAGCAATAAATATAGTATTTTTAGCCCATTTAAGAAATAATGTATTTTTAAACAGATATTTAAAATGTTTTAATGAAAAAGAAAATTGATCATTTAACATTAAATACTGTTCTTGTTTCCCATTAAAAGCTGACAAAACCATCTGAAAAAGAGGCCATAAAATTGCTATTGCCCAGGATATCAATATGATATATGTTACTGCTAAAAAAATCTTACCTGAAAGAGTCAATGGTTGCTTATCCGATAAATATAAATCCTCTTTTTTCTTCTTAAACAATTTCATTATAATCGCTCCTCTTTAAAGGCTTTAGAATTCCTATATCCTAAAAATGTAACAAACATTACAGCAATAGAAACAAATACTGTAATTGCTGCTCCTATCCCTTGATATTGTTTTTCTATAGTTAATTTATAGATATATGAAATAAGCAAATCAGAGGTTCCTGCAAGATTTCCATATACACTTGGTTCAAAAGGTCCTCCTCCATTGAATAAATATATTATAGAAAAATTATTAAAATTAAATACATATTGTCCTACCAACAAAGGAGCTGTTTGAAATAGTACTATAGGCATTGTAATATGTCGTAACTTTTGCCATCTAGTAGCACCATCCATATCTGCTGCTTCATATAAATCATTGGGTATAGCTTGTAACACTCCAGTAGATAAAAGAAATATATATGAACTTCCTAACCACCCTTGTAATAATATCAATGCAATTCTAGTTTGAGTAGCATTAGTCTTTACACTCAATTCAATGCCTAAAATATTGTTAATTAATTGAGAAATAGCTCCATTTGGGGATAACATTATACTAAAAAACATTATGGTAATAAAAGCTGGAACAGCCCAAGGCAACAAATAAATTGTTCTAAATATGCCTTTCCCTTTAACTCTATCATTATTAACTAACAAAGCTAAAACAAATCCTATAAATATAGCTAAACTAGTAGCTAATAATGTCCAAATAACAGTCCATCCCAATGTCAACCAAAATACAGATCCAGCCAATCCTTGGCCTAGAAATATCATTTTATAGTTTTCAATTCCTATCCAATTAAATTTAGATTGATGTTGAGGATCCATCCCAGTAAAAGATAACAATACAGTTGTAGTAACTGGTACTAACACCATAAAAGTTATAACTATAAATGCTGGAATATTTACAATATAAGGAAAGCCCTCTTCCTTTATAAAGGACTTTGTCTCAAACCAATTTTTAGGTCTAATCCCCTTTATAATATTCTTCTCCACCTTCAATACATCTTTAAAGGAAAAATACATGAGAAATATTGAAATAATAACTAAAAATACTGCTAATATACCTTCTATCATAAAAATTAAGGACTTGTCTACTCTTCTGCCTCCTTCAGC
>JAAYFV010000131.1 GCA_012728075.1 Tissierellia bacterium | reverse complement strand
TCTGTATTTGCTGTAACTCAAATTCCTCTCGCTATAGTAGAAGGAATAGTAACGGCAATTGTATATAATCTGCTTATAGAATATCACAAAGAAGGGGTGATACATTATTTTTAAACATATTAGGCATATTAAAGCCTAGTAGAGGGCAAATAAAATATAAAAACAAGCCTATAAAATACAATAAGAAATTTCTTAGGGAATATAGAAAAAAGGTTAATATGGTGTTTCAAGATCCAGATAAGCAATTATTTTATTCCAAAGTATATGATGATGTGGCTTTTTCACTTAGAAATTTAGATTTTTCAGAAAAGGAGATAACAATAAGAGTAAAAAATGCTTTAAAAAAGGTAAAGGGCTATCATTTAAAGGATAAACCTACTCATTTTTTAAGCTATGGTCAAAAAAAACAAGTTGCTATAGCAGGGGTTTTGGCAATGGATTTGGAAATAATATTATTGGATGAACCGACTAGTGGTCTAGATCCATATACTACTAGACAAATGAAAGAGATAATAAAACATTTAAGTTATGAAAAAAAGGTAGTTTTATCTAGTCATGATATGGATCTTATATATGAAGTATGTGATTACATTTATATATTAGGAAAAGGAGAATTAGTAGGGGAAGGATTACCAGAGGAGATTTTTTTAAAAAAAGAATTATTAAATAATGCAAATCTTGAGAGACCTTGGCTGGTAAAAATTCATCAAGAATTAGGATTACCTTTGTGTAGAAATGAAGATCAATTACTATCTTTAAGTAAGTCCATGAAAGGAGATATTTATGAAAAAAGGGATTATAGTAGTTAGTTTTGGTACAAGCTATGAAAAAGCCAGGAAGCTATCCATTGAGTCCATTGAAAATAGAATAAAAGAAAAATATAAGGATTATCTTGTGCTAAGGGCTTTTACTTCTCAAATGATAATAGAAAAACTTAAAAAAAGGGATAATTACATTGTAAATAATATTAAAGATGCATTGGACGAGATGAAATTCAATGGGGTAAAAGATATATACATACAGCCTCTTCATATAATACCAGGACATGAATATGAAAAAATACAAAAACAAGTGAAAATATTTTTAAATCAAAACAAAGATTATTCTATTAAAATAGGAAAACCTCTTCTATATGATGATAAAGACTATAAAAAAGTAGTAAGGGGATTGGGACTTTTGGCATTAAAGCCTAATGAAGCAATTATATTTATGGGACATGGCACAGATCATGAAGTCGATAAATCCTATGAAAAATTGGAAAAGATTTTTAAAGAAGAAGGATATGAAAATGTATTTGTAGCTACTGTAGAAGGTAAAAATGCCCTTGAGGATATAATTCCTATATTAAAGGATAGAGAAATAGAAAAAATTATTTTAAGGCCTTTTATGCTGGTAGCAGGAGATCATGCTATCAATGATATGGCATCAAAAGAAGAGGACTCTTGGAGAAGTATATTGGAAAGGGAAGGATTTATTGTAGAACCAATATTACAAGGTTTGGGAGAGGTAAAGGCAATACAAGATATATATCTAGAACATTTACAATATATCCTTAATAAGGAATCTATATGATTAATTAGGAGGTCAAAAAATGCATAGAAGAAGATTTATTTCATCAATATTAATATTGATTTTAATAATATCCATAACTACTGCTTGTTCTAATAATGAGGATTTGGGAAGTAATACTGACAATGAAAAACAAGCAAATGATGAACAAGTTGAAACTAAAGAAGAAGTGAAAGAGGAAAATGAATATGGTATAGACATAAAGGAAGATTCTGTAACTTTTATTGATGGAAGGGATAAGGAGGTTACCATATCTAAACATCCAGAAAGGGTAGTAGTGCTATTTAATTCTTATCTTGAGGTGTGGTGCAAGTCTGGAGGCACAGTTGTTGGGCGATTGCAAGAGGCACCAGAAAAAGTAATTGAGGAAGCTAAAGATGCAGAAGAAGTAGGAAAACAAGGGGCTATAAATGTGGAGAAGGTATTGTCTCTAGAACCAGATTTGATAATATTAAATTCTAATCAAAATCATCAATTGGAATTGGTACCTATTTTTGAGGAAAACAATATTCCTGTAATAGCATTAAATTATTTTGTAAAAGATGATTATTTTAAGATGGTGAGGTTATTTACAGCTATAAATGATAGGGAGGATTTGTATGAAGAATATGGTATAAAAGTTAGAGAAGATATAGAGAATATAATTGAAAAATCTCCAAAGGATAGAAATTATAAAGTGTTGGTGATGATGGCCAGTGCTAAAAGTATTACTGTAAGGGGTTCAGATTCTACAGTAGGGGAGATGTTGAAGGATTTACACACTACAAATATATCTGATTCTATTGCTACAGGTCCAGATCCAATAGATTTTAGCATGGAAAAAGTATTAGAAGAGGATCCAGATTTTATATTTGTACAGATTACAGGTTCTGATAAGGAAAAGGTATTGGAAAGACTTAAAAAAGATGTAGAGGACAATCCAGCTTGGAGTTCTCTAACAGCAGTAAAAGAGGATAGATATATATTTTTACCTAAAGAATTATATATGTATAAACCAAATCATAGATATGCAGAAGCCTATGAAGGATTAGCAAAAATACTTTATCCAGATGTTTTCAAGTAATTTAAGGTAAGGAAAAGGGGTGCAGATATGGGGATACTAGCAAAAAACCTTTATGTAAACTATGGAGAGAAGGAAATATTAAAGAATATAAGTTTAGAGGTTAAAAAAGGTGATATAGTGAGTATTATAGGACCTAATGGTTCAGGAAAGTCTACTTTGATAAAGGCTCTCTCTAGATGTATAAAGCCTGTTAAGGGTTCTGTATATATTGACAATGAAGATATATTTAGTTTATCTACTAAACAAGTAGCAAGGAAGATGGCTATCCTTCCCCAGTCTAAAAACACCCCTGCAGATATTACTGTGAGGGAATTGGTTTCCTATGGTAGATATCCCCATTTAAAATTTGGACAAAGATTGGGGAAAAAGGATTATGAAATAGTGGATTGGGCTATTGAAAGGACTAAGCTTAAAGAATTTAAAAATAGATACTTAAGCACTTTATCTGGTGGAGAAAAGCAAAGAGCATGGATTGCCATGTCATTGGCTCAAAAACCAGAGATACTATTATTAGATGAACCTACTACATTTTTAGATATTTCTTATCAATTAGAAGTACTAGAGTTAGTTGAAGAATTAAATAAAAGTTTAAATTTAACAGTTTTAATGGTTTTACATGATTTAAATCAAGCAGCTAGATATTCTGATAATATATTAGTACTAAAAGATGGAGAAATATGGGAATACGATAATCCTAAATCTATATTAAGAAAAAAACTACTAAAAGAGGTATTTAGAGTGGATGGTCATATATATAAAGACGAAATAAACCATTGTCCTTATTTTATACCTTATAAAGTAAATTAGAAAATGGAGGGAAAACATGGCAAATATAATGATACAAGGGACTACATCCTCAGCAGGAAAATCCTTTATATCTACTGCATTGTGTAGGATATTTAAAGAAGATGGATATAAGGTTGCCCCTTTTAAGTCTCAAAATATGTCCTCAAAATATTATGAAACAATAGAGGGATATAGAATAAGTACAGCTCAAGCACTACAAGCCAAAGCAGCTGGCATTGAGCCAAATCCCAATATGAATCCCATATTGTTAATACCTAATTCTGATAAAGGAAGTGATGTAATAATAAATGGGAAGTTTTACAAGAGGATGGAGGCTTTAGAGTATTTTTCATATAAAAATAAATTAAAGCCTACAATTGAAAAAGCTTATCAAGAATTAGAAAAGGAACACCATATTATAGTATTAGAAGGAGCAGGTAGTCCTGCTGAAATAAACTTAAAGCAAAATGATATAGTAAATATGGGTATAGCAGAAATGGTTGATGCTCCAGTATTATTAGTAGGGGATATAGATAGGGGAGGAGTATTTGCATCCCTTTATGGTACGGTTATGCTTTTAGAAGAGGAAGAAAGAAAAAGAATTAAAGGATTGATAATAAATAAATTTAGGGGAGATAAAAGGTTATTAAATTCAGGTATTAAAATGATAGAGGAGCTTTTAAATATACCAGTTATTGGAACAATACCCTATATGCCATTGGAACTTGTAGATGAGGATTCCCTTATAGACTATGAAAAGCGTTGTAATATCTCATCACAAAGGGATGAAGAGCTTGAAGAAGAATTTAAAAAGCTATCCCAATTGATTAGACAAAATTTGGATATGGATTATGTATATTCCTTATTAGATATATAGATTGACAAGGGAATATTCAATATTAGTTTACTAAAAAACAAATTAGATTAGGTGAAAATATGAAATATATACTTATAGCAGTAATATTAGATTTAATTTTAGGAGATCCCTATAATTTTCCCCATCCTGTAAAATTTATGGGAAAACTAATTGCTTTCGAAGAAAAACTAGTAAGGGAAATAGATAGAAATTATTCAAATAACATACTAGGTTTAAAGTTTTGGGGATTTTTAATAACAATATTTAATATAGTTTTAGCTTTTATAATTCCTTATATATTATTAAAAACTATAAAAAAATTCAAAGTAGTATATCCCATCATAAATACATACCTTATATATACCTGTATAGCAGCTAGATGCTTAGATAAGGAGGCCATGAAGGTATTTTATGGATTAGATATAAGTTTAGAAGAAGCAAGACATCGGCTTTCTTATATAGTGGGAAGAGATACTAAAAATCTTACAGAAGAAGAGATAATAAAAGCAACTGTAGAAACAGTAGGAGAGAATACTGCTGATGGAGTCATAGCACCATTATTCTATATAATGTTATTGGGAGCTCCAGGAGGGTTAATGTACAAAATGGTGAATACTATGGATTCCATGTTAGGATACAAAAATGAAAAATATATGGATTTAGGTTTCTTTCCTGCACGAATTGATGATGTATTTAATTATATTCCAGCTAGACTTACTGGAGTTTTAATGTGTATATCCTCTATATTTAGATTTGATGTAAAGGAAGGCTTTAGGATTATGATAAGGGATAGGAAAAACCATAAAAGTCCCAATGCTATATATCCAGAAGGTGCAATAGCAGGATTGTTAAATATTCAACTAGGAGGCAATAGCTATTATTTTGGAAAGATTGTGGAAAAACCAACTATAGGTGATAACACTAGAAACATTAATAGGGAAGACATTAAAAAAACTATTGAAATTATGTATAGAACAGAAGGATTATTACTTATACTATGTGGATTAATTAATAATTTATTAGGTAGGTGAAAAGATGGAACATGGAGGGGATTTAATTACTTATGAAAAATATTACGATGGAGAATTAATAGATTTTAGCAGTAATATAAATCCATTAGGATTTCCAGAAGGGCTTAAGGAAGAATTAATAAAAGGCTTTACCGATATGACCAACTATCCAGATATAAAATATAGGCATCTTAAAACAAGTATATCTAAATATTTAAAATGCAGCCCTGAAAATGTAGTGGTAGGCAATGGAGCAGTGGATATAATAGATAATTTTATAATCATGTTTCCTAGAATTATAGTAGTTTTACCTTCCTTTTCTGAATACGAAGAAAGAGCATTAGTTCATGGCAAGGAAGTTATTAGGCTAAAATACAAGGATGATTTTACATTAAATTTATCTAATATAGAAGATACTATGAAACCCAAGGACTTACTGATTTTAGGAAATCCTAATAATCCTACAGGACTAAGGATTGAAAAAGATACCTTAAAAAAATTATATGAAATTGTAAATAAAAAAAGAGGATATCTACTATTGGATGAAGCTTTTTATGAATTCTGTCCAGAGGATTATGACAGTATACAGATCTTTAAAGAAAAGTCTTTTCATAGAATAGGCATAATTAGAGCAGCAACTAAGTTTTTTGCTTTACCTGGAATACGATTAGGATATGGTTGTGTATCAGAAGATATAAGAAATATACATGATAAAGTAGCACTACCTTGGAGTGTCAATTCTCTAGGAGATAGAGCTGGCAGATATATATTTGAGTGTAAAGAGTATATTGAAAGGAGTAAAATTTATATAGAAGAAGAGAGAAAATTTCTCCTTGAACAATTATCCAATATAAAAGGCATAAAACCATATAATACCCATGCCAATTATATACTTATAAAACTTTTAAAATGGAATGAAGAATATGTATTTAAATTCTTTTTAAATAGAGGATTAGTAATTAGAAAATGTTCTAGTTTTAATGGGCTGGATAATACCTATATTAGAGTTGCCATAAAAAGCAGAAAGAACAATTTAAAATTAAAAGAAACTTTTAAAGAATTGGAGAGATTAGATGAAAACCATAATGATAACAGCTCCTTCTAGCAATACAGGGAAAACTATAATTACATTGGGAATAATAAGGGCATTAAAAAATAGGGGATTAGATGTATCTGCTTTTAAAACAGGACCAGATTTTATAGACACTAAATGTTTAGGATTAGCTTCAGGAAAATTAGCAGGAAATTTGGATATTCATATGATGGGAGAAAATTTTAAACATGCTCTATCCATGAACCCAGGAGAATATGGGGTAATAGAAGGAGCGATGGGATATTTTGATGGTATACATAATGATTTTGAAAATTCCAGCTATGATATAGCTAGAAGGTTAAATATAAACTCAATACTGATTTATACACCTCAAGGGGAGATGTTTTCTGCAATTCCTAAGATAAAAGGTATGGTAGATTTTTTGGATTCCAATATAAAAGGGATAATATTGAATAAGGTGAGGAAAGATATATATCTTTTATTGAAGGAAAAAATAGAAGAATATGTTGGAATTCAGGTATTAGGTTATGTAGAAAATGATAAAAATTTAAATATACAAAGTAGATATTTAGGATTAGTACAAAATGACAAATACATAAAAGATGTAATTGATAAAATATCAAGAACTATAGAAAAAACTGTAGATATAGATGGATTAATTTCTTTGATGAGTAAAGGGGATGTAGCTAATTATAAGTATCCCATTAAAAGAAATATTAAAGTAGCTATAGCTTATGATGAGGCCTTTTCCTTTTACTATAGTGAATATTTAAAGCTATTAGAAAACACCTGCCAGGTACAATATTTTTCTCCCCTTAGGGATACTAAAGTCCCTAAATGCGATTTATTATACATTGGTGGAGGATATCCAGAACTATATAAAGAGGAATTATCTCAAAATTTAACTATGTTAAATTCTATTAAAAATATGGCAGAAAGAGGAGGCTATATTTATGGAGAGGCAGGGGGCTTTATGTATTTGGTAGAAGAGATAGAAGATTGTTCCATGGTGGGAATATTTAAAGGAAAAGCCTATATGAAGGATAGGCTTCAAAGGTTTGGATATGTAGATATCAATTTAATGGAAGATACCCTATTAGGCAACAAAGGGGATATTTTAAAGGGACAAGAATTTCATTATTCTGTTATAGATATAGAGGACAAACCTTTATATTATATTAAAAAGCCAAAGGGAAATAGAAATTGGAAATGTGGATATAGATATAAAAATGTATTAGCTCAATACCCTCATATTCATTTCCTTGGAAATATGAAGGCTTTTAATTATCTATTAAACAAAATAGAAAAGGGCAAGGAGGGTATCTATGTATATTAAAAACCCAATGGAAATAGAAAATAAAAGTATGGACATTATAGAGAAGGCAATGGGCAATACCTCCTTTACTGATAAAGAGAAGATGATAGTCAAAAGGATGATTCATACAACAGGAGATTTGGAATATAGAAATATTATAGTTTTTAAAGAAAATTTTGTTGAAAGGGCTATAGATAGTATAAAAAAAGGAGGTATTATATTTACTGATACTAAAATGGCATATATGGGAATAAACAAAAGAGCCCTATCTAAAACTCAATGTGAATTAAAATGTTTCATAGATGATGAAAGAGCATATACATTATCTAAAAATTTAAATACCACTCGTTCATCCATAGCTATAGATTTAGCCGTAAAAGAAGGAATAGATATGTTTGTAATAGGGAATGCACCTACCGCTTTATTTAGATTACTAGAATTAGTAGAAGAGGGAAAAGTTAATCCTAAATTTATAGTGGGTGTTCCAGTAGGCTTTGTAGGTGCAGAAGAATCTAAGGAATATTTAAGGGAATTTAATATTCCTTCTATTTCCACTGTAGGTACTAAAGGAGGAAGTAATGTGGCAGCATCTATTATAAATGCCTTATTGTATATGGTGGTGGAAAGATGAAATTAGATAAGTATGTTATTAAAGATGGGAAACAATTAAGATGTGGATATACCACAGGTTCTTGTGCTGCAGCTGCTGCGAAGGCAGCAGCCTTAATGTTAGAGATTCAAAAAATAGTAGATTATGTAAATATAGATACCCCTGCTGGAATAAAACTAAAACTTGAAATAAACGATCCATGTATAAATAAAAATAGTGCATTTTGTTCTGTAACAAAGGATGGAGGAGATGACCCAGATGTAACTGATGGCATAAAAATATATGCAAAGGTAAGTAGACGAGATGATAATAAAATAACTATAGATGGGGGCATAGGTATAGGGAGGATAAAAAGGAAAGGTTTATTTGGTGAAATTGGAGAAGCTGCAATAAACCCAGTTCCTAAAGAAATGATAAAAAAGGAAATAAGGAAAGTATCTCAAAAAGGATATGATGTAGTGATATATGCTCCTCAAGGGGAAGAAATTAGCAAAAAAACCCATAATAAAAACATAGGTATAGAAGGAGGAATATCTATCATAGGAACTAAAGGTATAGTATATCCTATGTCCCAAGAGGCATTAATTAAGACTATATACATGGAAATAGATGCAATAGAAGATCAATATGGCAAAGATAATATAATATTAGTTCCTGGAAACTATGGAGAAAAGATAGCTAAATCATTAGGTTTTAAACATAGTATAGTACAAATTTCAAACTATATTGGAGATAGCATTTCATACATATATAATAAGGGATTTAAATCAATTACTTTAATAGGTCATATAGGAAAGTTTTCAAAACTATCCATAGGTATATTCAATACTCATAGTAGTGTATCAGATGCTAGGATGGAAGCATTCATATATTATTTAGCATTAAAGGGAGCACCTAAAAGTCTATTAAAAAGGATAAATAGCTGTGTAACTGCAGAAGAAGGATTAAATTTATGCATTGATGCAGGTTATAAAGATATAGTACAGGATATGGAAAGAGGAGCTGAGCAAAGGATAAAAAGATATTTAAAGGATGAGAAGTATCCTGTTAAAGTAATTATATATTCCATGGAAAGAGGTGTTCATATGGGGTAGTAGTAGCTGGAGTAGGACCTGGTAATCCTAAATATTTGACTATGGAAGTTATGGAAGCTATAAAAAGCTATGAAAATGTAGTAGCTTTTGGAAGAGTTTCCAATTCCTTAGAGATTATCAGAAAGGATATTATAAAAATCAACAAGGTAGTTTATATAGATAAACTAATAAAAGAATATGAACATATTTTAATACTTGCATCAGGGGACCCTTGTTTCTATGGAATAGTACAATATCTTAACAGACAAAATATTGTAATTGAAAAAATAATGCCAGGGCTTTCCTCTTTTCAGTATATGATGGCTAAACTAGGTAAAAGTTGGCAAGGAGCAAATCTATTATCTCTCCATGGTAGAGAGGAAAACTTAGACACTATAAAGGAGCATAAATTTTCTATAATTCTCACAGACAAGGATAATAGCCCTTCAAGCATATCTAAAAGATTATATAAATTAGGCATAGAAGGAATAATATATGCAGGTTTCAATCTCTCCTATGAAGATGAGAGAATAATAAAGGTAAATATAGGAGAAGCTTTAGAGGATATTTCACCTTTATCAGTGGTGGTGGTAGAAAATGCGATGGATTAAAGATAATGAATTTATACGAGGAAAGGTTCCCATGACAAAATTCAATATTAGAATATTAAATATGGCTTATCTATCTATAGAAAAAGGAGACAGGCTATTGGATATAGGTGCTGGTACAGGAAGTATATCCATAGAAGCAGCTTTACAAGGTGCAAAAGTTTGGGCTGTTGAAAAAACCCAAGAGGGTGTAGAGATTATAAATATAAATAAATCTAAATTTCAAGTAGAAGTAGAAGTAATACTTGGAGAAGCACCAGAGGTATTACCTGATATTAAATTTAATAAATGTTTCCTAGGAGGTAGTGGAGGAAAACTAGAGGGAATATTTAATTATTTAGAGAAACATTTAGAATCAAAAGGAATATTGTGTGGAAATTTTATCACATTAAAAAATTTAAATAAATTTATTAATCTGTTAGAAATCCATAAATATCAAGAAATAGAAGTCCATTTAATTCAGTCTTCCTATAGGGATGATATAGGGCTTATGAAAGGTGAAAATCCTATATTTATAGTAAAAGGAGTGAAAAAGTGAAAAAATTATATGGAATAGGAACAGGTCCTGGAGATAAGGAGTTATTGACAATAAAAGCAGTAAAAAAGATTCAAGGGGCTAGTGTAGTATTTGCTCCAAGTAATAAAGATAAAAACATAGCACTAGATTCAGTAGAGGAATATATCCAATACAAAAAAGTGATATTATTAGATTTTCCCATGGGAAAAGTTACAGAAAAAGATTATATAAATGCAGCCAAAATAATATATACTGAAATTCCAGAAGGAGAATATGGAGTGTATTTAACCATAGGAGATCCTATGATATATAGTACCTTTATATACATAATGGAAAAATTAGACAAGAATAAAATTCAAGTAGAAATAATTCCAGGGATACCATCCTTTCTATTAGGGGCAGCTCAATCGAAAATACCTTTAACAGTAAAAGGAGATAAATTTTTATTAATGGACGAATTTCAAGAAAACATGTTAGATAATATAGATACTTTATGTATACTAAAAACTATGAAAGATAAAGAAAAAATATTGGATGTATTAGAAAATTAGGGTATTAGTTATGCTTATATAAAAAGAGTAAGTTTAAAAGAAGAGAAGATACTTACAAAAAAGGATGAAATAATAAAAGATAAAGATTATCTATCCTTTATTATTGGAAGGAGGAAAGCCGATGATTAGCTTTGTAGGTGCAGGTCCAGGAGACGTGGATTTAATAACTGTAAAAGGAAGAAAGCTTTTGGAAGAAGCAGATGTAGTTATATACGCTGGAAGTTTAGTATCTAAAGAGCATTTATCCTTTTGTAAACCAGATTGTAATATATATAATAGTGCTTCCATGACTTTAGAAGAGATAGTGGACAAGATGGAATATGCAGCAAAGAAAGACCTAAAAGTAGTAAGACTTCATTCAGGAGATCCTACCATATATGGTGCCATTAGAGAGCAGATGGATATGCTAGCTAAGAAAGGTATAGAATATCAGGTGATACCTGGCGTTAGTTCCTTTACTGCAGCTTGTTCTTCCATAAAAAGAGAATTTACATTACCTAATGTAAGCCAAACAGTAATACTAACTAGAATAGAAGGCAAAACTCCAGTTCCAGAGGAAGAAGATTTAGAATTATTGGCAAAACATAAAGCTTCTATGGCAATATTTTTATCAGTTAAAAATTTAGATAGAGTAGTAGAAAAACTAAAAAAAGGTTATGGCAGGGAGGATGTGCCAATAGCTGTAGTATATAAAGTTACTTGGGATGATGAAAAGATTATAATAGGTACTTTAAAGGATATAGTTGAAAAGGTTCAAAAGGAAGGTATTACAAAAACTGCTCAGATATTAGTGGGGGATTTTATAGAAGGGGAATATGAAAGATCAAAATTGTATCATCCTTCTTTTTCCCATGGATATAGGGAGGGTAATAGATGAAAATTGCTTGTATATCCTTTACTCAAAAGGGGAAAGAAATAGGGGAAAAATTGGTTAAATCAAGCTCTGAATATTATATAATTCATCATTTTAGTAATGATGAAATAGATGGAGGAATAAAATCTATATTGCTTTTTTTAGTCATGGAATACGATGGGTTAGTATTTATATCAGCTACAGGAATTGCTGTTAGATTTATGACACCCTATATAATAAACAAAACTGTAGATCCTGCTGTAGTAGTGGTGGATGATGAAGGAATATTTTCTATAAGTTTATTATCTGGGCATATTGGTGGTGCTAACAAATTAGCCCAATGGGTAGGACATACTATAGGAGCTATCCCAGTTATTACTACCGCTTCTGATAATAGAGGTATACAATCTGTTGATTTATTTGCAATTAAAAATAATTATTATATGGAGAATATGGAAGATGTAAAGGATATTACAGCTATGATGGTCAATGGAGATACTATAGGATTTTATTCTGAGATGGATGAGATTATAAAATACGATAAATTGTTATTGTTGGACAACTTAAAGAATAAAAATTTAAATGTTCAAGGGGTTATAATAGTAAGTTCACAAGAACAAATAGACCATACTTATGAAAAACATTGTAAGTTAATTCCTAAAAATATCAATATTGGCATAGGGTGTAGGAAAGGTATAGAAGGAAGTAGAATAATCAAAGCTATAAATTATTTATTAAAAAATTTAAACCTTTCCCCTAAAGGTATAAAAACAATAGGTACAATAAAAGTGAAAGAACATGAAATAGGAATAATAGAGGCCTGTAGATATTTTAATTGTCCTTTAAAGATATTTACCATAGATGAAATTAAAAAAGTAGAGCAAAATTTTTCTAAATCACAGTTTGTTAAAGATACAATAGGAGTTTATTCTGTATCAGAACCTTCTGCCTATCTATTAGGGGGAAAAATGTTAACAGGCAAGGTAAAGATAAATGGGATAACCTTATCCATAGCAAAGGAGGCAAAGTATGGCTAAATTATATGTAGTAGGTATTGGTCCAGGAGGTAGAGATTATATGACTTTAAAAGCAGTAGAAACTATAAAAGATTGTCAAGTTATAGTTGGCTACACTCCTTACATAGAGTATTTAGAAGATTTAGTAGAAGGAAAGGAAGTATATTCTACAGGTATGAGAGGAGAAATAGAAAGATGTAAATTGGCAATTCAAAAAGTGAAAGAAGGAAAAAATACTGCTATTGTTTCCACAGGAGATGCAGGATTATATGGTATGGCAGGTCCCATTTTAGAATTAAAAGAAGACATAGATGTAGAAATAATTCCAGGGGTTACAGCAGCATTTTCTGCAGCAAGTGAATTGGGCTCACCTATTATGCATGACTTTGCCACTATAAGCTTGAGCGATCTATTAACTCCTTGGGATATAATAGAAAAAAGGATTGAAAAGGCTGCAGAAGGAGATTTTGTAATAGTTATATACAATCCTAGAAGTAAAGGAAGGAAAGAACACTTAAAAAAAGCAGTAGATATAATGCTAAAATATAAACAAAAAGATACGCCAGTAGGCATAGTTAGGAATTCAGGACGTATCAATAGAAAAATTTGGTTAACAACCCTTGGGGAAATACCCTACGAAGAAGTGGATATGTTAAGTATATTAATAATAGGCAATACCAATACCTATATAAAGGATGGGCAAATGATAACACCAAGGGGGTACGATATTAAATGATATGGATAATAGGAGGTACTAGTGAAGCAAGGGAATTAATTGATAAAATTAGAGATTTAGATGATTATATAGTAACTATAGCTACAGATGATGGAAAGGAATTTTTAAAAGGAACAAAATTTCATGTAGGAAGAATGGATTATAATAATATGCTGGATTTTATTACCCAAAATAATGTAAATATGATAGTGGATCTTTCTCATCCCTATGCTAAGAAGGTTACTCAGAATGCAAAGAAAGCAGCAAATGAAAAGGGAATAAAATACATTAGATATATTAGAAAAAAAGCCTTATCTACTCCAAAAGGGATATATTTAAATAGTTTTGAAGAAGCTTATGACTATATTGCTAATATAAAGGGGGATGTATTTTTTACTACAGGTTCTAAAAATATTGGAGATTTTGAAAAAATACGAAGTAAAAATAGATTTATATATAGAGTTCTTCCTACAATAGAAAGCATTAAAATATGTAAAGAACATAGTGTAAATATGAAAGATATAGTTGCGGTACTAGGACCTTTTTCCATAGAGTATAATAAGGCAATGTTTAAAGAGTATAATGTGGATTATGTAGTAATGAAGGATAGTGGGAAAGAAGGAGGTACCTTAAATAAAATAAAAGCTTGTGAAGAACTAGATATAAAGCCTATAATAATAGGTAGAGATGAAGAAGAAGGCTATCATAATTTAGATTTTATAGAAAAAATAATAAGGGGGAATATTTAATGGAAAATTCCTATAGATTTTATAGAAATACGGCATGTGAATATTTTCCTTGCCATAAATTAAAAGATGAAGAAAATTTTAACTGTATGTTTTGTTACTGTCCATTATACTTTTTAGAAGAATGTGGAGGAAATTATTTTGATAACTATGGAATTAAAGATTGTACCAATTGCTTAATACCTCACTCACCTAAGGGCTATGACTATATAAATGAAAAAATAATGGAAGAAAACAGAAAAAGGGAAAAATAGCTAATTTTTTTCTAATAAATATCCAATTATATATAAAATCCATATATGAAGGGGATAGAATACATAGAAAAAATACTTAATATTCTTTCCCCTTAATTATCTTGTTTATCCTCTTGATTATGATGTTTATCATCCTTAAAAAATATTAAAGTTAAAGCAATGACTACAAAAGAGAAACTATATGCACCTACATAAGGTTTTTTACCAATTTTATCTACTACATTAGCCCCTTCATTGTAGACAAAAGTATCCTTTTTCTTAGATATATTTCCTATGTATTCTAGTTCTAATCCATCATCTTGTATTACTACTTTGTATTCACCCTCTAAGATCTTATCTATGTCCTTAGAATTAATGTACGTATTAGATTTATATATGATAGGTTCCTTATCCAAAATTATATCCTTTTCTCCTAATGTAGCTTTTTTATCCCCTATATTGATATTCAATATCTTCCCTATATTTATGTTTCCATCTCCCATATCTTCAAGGGGCATAGAAATATATTTGAAAAATTCATCTATGGGAAGATATATATATCCATCAATATTATAAACAAAATCAAGTGGTTTTTTATCCCCACCATCCACCTGGATATTAAAAGGTATAGGTTCTTCCTCGGGGATTTTATCCACAAAATAAGATCTAATAGGCTTACCTGGATTTACTCCTTCTACTATACCATCCTTATTCTTAACTATAACACCATTTATAATAACATATTCTACTCCAGTAGAGGGAGTAGTAGGTTCTTTTACTGTACTTCTATCTATTATAGTGTTAGGGTCAAATATAGTAATATCTGCATCTGCACCTACTTCAATTCTTCCCTTATATCTCATTTGGGGTGCAGAAGATTCCATTCGCTTAGCAGGTAAATAGGATACCTTTTTTATAGCATCCATAGTGGATAATACTTTTTTTTCTCTAACATATCTTCCAAATAGTCTACTATAGGTTCCAGATCCTCTAGGATGGTTATTTCCAGAGGGCTCAATTATGGTATCACTACCTATCATTATATTGGGATCTTTCAATGCCATAATTAATTCCTCTTCTGGCAGGGAGCCATGGGCTGCTACAAGTAGATGTTGTTTTCTATATTTGTCAAAGGTTTCTTTAGTGATTCTAATATCTGTACCACCAATTTGTAAATCCTCATAGGTAATCTTGAATCTATCTTGCCAACCAGGTCTAAATCGAGCAGAATCTATATAAGTTGCCCAAAAATCATATGGGTATACGCAAGCGGTAATATCCAAACCTTCTTCTCTAGCTTTGTTTACCATTTTAAGGGCTTCTTCCATATGAAAAGTGCCTCCTGTGCTATTGATATGCATAATATGGATTATGGCACCAGTTTTTTTACCATAATCTATTACCTCTTGAATTCCTTCTAATCCCTTTTCAGCATCTGAATATCTTAGATGATAAAAGGTTGGAACATTTAATTCATGAGCTAGATTTAACAAGGGGATTATTTCATTTTTGATGCCTGGAATGTATTCAAAACTAAAGGATATGCCCAAGGCACCTGCTTCAATATTTTTCCTTACTCCATCTACTAATCTATCAATGTCTTCTTCTTTCGTTATTTCTTCATCTACCCCTTGTCCTACTATGGGCCAGCGAAGTCTAGTGACAAAAGAAGAAGCTCCAAAGTTGGTCAATACCCCAGCATTGCTCCAACCTCTATACCATTGTTCTGCATCCTCTGTTCCACCATGCATAGCTAGATTGCTTGTAACTCCATCTAATACTTTTAGCTCAATTCCTACTGAATTAGGGTCATAGGATATAAGGTCGATAAACCCAGGAGAAACCACCAATCCTTTTGCATCTATTTCCTCCATGCCGGATATATCTTCTTTGGTAATTCTCACAATCTTTTCCCCTTTAATACCTAAATTATATCCAGATAATTCATGATCAGTGGAAGGGTTAAATATGGTTCCACCCTTTATTACTAAATCATAAACCTTCTCCTCAGCCTTTATATATTGAGGAAATAATAAAATTATAATAAGCAAAAAAACAATGAATTTAATAGATTTACAATTCACTTTATTCATAATACCACATCCCCATTATCCCTTAAAAACATAATATCACAATATTAAAAGTTATTCTACAATTGTATATCTAATATTGAAAGCTAAGAGGATATTCATTTAATTTTAAATGGGTACTCAATTGGTGTATAATATAAATATACCCACAAATGAAAAGAGGAGATGATATATTGTTAAATTTTGATTATTCCATTCCAACAAAAATCTTTTTTGGAAAAGGTCAAATTAAAGTATTAGGTAAACAGATTAAGGAATATGGTTCTAGGGTTTTGATAACTTATGGTGGAGGGAGCATCAAGAAAAATGGTATATATGATAAGGCAGTAGAAATATTAGAGGAAAATGATATAGAGTTTTGGGAACTAGGGGGTATAGATCCTAATCCAAGAATAGATAGTGTAAGAAAAGGTATAGATATATGCAGGGAAAATAATGTGGACTTCATATTAGCTATAGGTGGATGTAGTACTATAGATTGTTCTAAAGCTATAGCAGTAGGTTATTATTATGAAGGGGATCCATGGGATTTAGTAATAAAAAAAGCACCTATTACCAATGCTCTTCCCATAGGTACTATACTTACCATAGCTGCTACAGGATCAGAAATGAATTCGGGAGCAGTAATATCTAATTTGGATACCAAGCAAAAACTTGGTTTTGGCCATCCTTCTATGGCACCAAAATTCTCTATACTAGATCCTACCTACACTTATACAGTACCTAAGAAGCAAACTGCAGCAGGTGTAGCAGATATAATGAGCCATACCTTTGAAAACTATTTTACATTAGATAAAGGAGCCTTTTTACAGGATAGACTTGCAGAAGCTATTCTTAAAACTTGTATTCAATATGGGAAAAAAGCAGTGGATGAGCCAGAAAACTATGAAGCTAGAGCTAATCTAATGTGGGCATCCTCCCTGGCCATAAATGGACTTTTATCCTATGGTAAGGATACTTTTTGGAGTGTTCATGCTATGGAGCATGAATTATCAGCTTATTATGATATAACCCATGGAATTGGTTTAGCAATCCTAACCCCTCCTTGGATGGAATATGTGTTAGACGATGAAAGGGTTGATAAATTTGTAGAATATGGGGTAAATGTATGGGGAATTGATGATAATAAGGACAAATATGATATAGCTAAAGAATCCATAGATAAAACCCATGAATTTTTTCTATCCTTAGGAATTCCCATGAGTTTAAGGGAAGTGGGTATAGGAGAAGAAAATTTGGAAAACATGGCTAAAGCAGCTATTAAGCATAAAGGGGGAGTAGTAGGGAATTTTAAACCCTTATACTACGAAGACATATTAGTTATATATAGAAAGGCATTATAAATATTAGGTCTGAAATATTTATAAATATTTCAGACCTAATATTTACATTAGTAATTGTTTAGATAATAGAAATATTAATGTTTTACTTTTTAAGATTATTTATACAAAAACAAAATACATATGGTATACTATAGGATAGATTATAACATTAGTTCAAGAAGTAGGAGGATTTATAATTATGAAAATATTAATCGTTGATGACTCTAGATTTACACAATTGACTACAGCAAAGCTTTTAAAAAATCAAATAGGAGATGTGGAAATTTTTTTTGCTAATGATGGGGAGGAGGGGTTTAAAAAATATAAGGAATTCAATCCAGATTATGTGTTTGTTGATTTACTTATGCCTAATGTTAGTGGACAACAGTTGATAAAGCTTATAAAAGAATACGATAAGGACTCTAATATTTTTGTTATATCAGCGGATGTGCAGAAGAATGTAAGAGAAGAAATTGAGTCCTATGGTGTTATACAATTCATTAACAAACCCTTTACTGATGAAAAGGTAAAATTAGTAACAAAAATTATCAAAGGTGATACTTATGCATGAAAAGGATTTAACTTATGATATATTAAAGGAGATATTTAATATAGGCGTTGGCAAAGCTGCTAATATGCTTTCGGAAATAGTAGGTAAAAAGATAATATTGGATATCCCCAATATAACTATATTAGAGTCAAAAGAAGATGATGAAGAAATATACAAGCATTTTTCCGCATTGCCACAAGGAGCATTAATGGTTTCCTCTATGAAATTTGGAGAAAAAATAACTGGAGAAGCCAATTTGCTTTTTCCAGCTAATAAGATGAGAATTTTTATAAATCTATGCATAGGCCAGCCAGAATATATGAATGAAGAGGATTTAAACTTTACGGATATGGATTTTGATATAATAAGAGAAGTGGGAAATATTATATTAAACTCCATAATAGGAGAAATTGGGAATACTCTAGATATAAGTTTAAAATATACCCTTCCGGAAGTTCGATTATTTAATAAATCTAAATTTGAAATAGGACTAAAAGATAAAGAGGAATTTTGTATATTATTACTATATATATCATTTATAATAGATGATGTTAAAATAGAAGGAGCTGTGATAATCAATTTGACTATAGATTCGTTAAATGAATTGATGAAAATGACTAAGGACATAGAAGATGATTTATATGGATAGGAGATTGTTCCAAATATTAGATCATATAAATGAAGGTATAATAATAATAGATGAAAAATTAAATATAATATATTGGAATACCCAGATGGAAAAGCTAACCAATATAAAACAAGAAAAAGCTATAAATCGTAATCTATATGAAAGATTACCTAGTTTAGATAGAAATTATTTTAGAAATGCCATAGATTCTGTAGTAAAAAAAGATTATAAATATTTCTTTTCTTCTTCTATCCACAAAGGTTTAATTACAGATAGTAGAAAGGTAAATGTTAGAGTAAACCCTTTTAAAATAGATAATTCAAGATATGTGCTCATTGAATGTATAGATGTAACTAGTCAAGCACTAAGAATTGAACAGCTTAAAAAATTTAGCAACGAGTTATATTTACTAAATAAAGAATTAAAAGAAAAAGAAAAGGAGATAGAAAAACTAGCTTATTATGATCAACTTACTGGATTGGCTAATAGAACCCTTTTCTATAATATGGCGGAAAAATTTTTAGAGGAAGCTAAAAGAAATAACACTAAGCTAGGATTGATGTTTATAGATATAGATCAATTTAAAAGAATAAATGATAAATATGGACATAAAGTAGGGGATCAAGTAGTAGTAGAAGTTGCTAATCTATTAGAGAAAAGCACTAGAAAGCATGATATAGTCTCTAGATATGGTGGGGATGAATTTTTAATACTTCTTCCTAATATTAAACACTACAATAACTATAAGATAATTGCATCTAGGATAGCCATTGCAAATAGGAGAGTTATAGTTTCAGATGATATACAAATAGATATATCTTTAAGTATAGGAGTTAGCTTTTATCCGAGAGATGGAGAGACTATTGATGATTTAATATTCAAGGCAGATAAAGCTATGTATTGTGCTAAAAATAGAGGTGGAAATGAATGTATCCACTATATTACTAAATAAAACTTTAGTAGATGAATGCTATTAGAGTTTTTTTAATAATCTTATAATCAAATAGGCTATACCAGAACCAGTTAATATACCTACAGGAATTCCCCCAAAAAAAGTAACACCAATAATAGAACCTATAATAATTCCTATAGAGGCTGATGGATTGCTATCCATTAATTCCAGCCCCTTAGAGGCAACTATCACAATAAATAGACCACTTAATAAGGATATTATTCCTTCAATACTTATCCAATCCTTTATATTAATGGAAACCATATTTTTTTCAGTTTGAATAATTGGCATAAGCATCCATATCATAAGCAAAATCAATCCGCCGTTTAGAAAAATATTTTTATCTAGTTTAAGTAAATAGGTCCTGTCTAAAAAGGACAATATTAAAACTATGATACCACCTAAAAACAAGGCTTTATTATTTCCAATAGCTGCAATACCTATTAAAAATACTAATATCATTCTATTAACCATAGGCATCTCCTCAATAGAAATTTAACTATCTATATAGTATATTCCTAATATTTTATATGATGAATAGTCCATATAAAATATTTATACAAAAGCTTTAACTATAGATAATCCATATTTTACTATGTCTAGTGAAGGGCTATTATACAATATATATGAATTTTAAATTTACCATTGCTTGACATCAGTATATCAATATGATACGTTCAATAAGTCGGCAAGGTATTAAATAAATCAAAAGGAGAATTTAAAAAATGAGTGAAAACAAAGTATTAGCAACGGTTAACGGAAAAGATATAACTAGTCAAGATGTATACGACTTTTTAAATCAACTGGACCAAAGAACAGCAGCACAATTTAGTTCACCAGAAGGGATAAATCAAATAGCCAATGAATTGGTAAACCAGGAATTGTTATATCTGGATGCCCTTAAAAATGGTTTAGATGAAGAAGAAGATTTTAAAAATGAATTGGAAAAGGTTAAAATAGGTGTACTTAAACAATATGCTATCAATAGATTATTTAAAGGAATAACTGTAACAGAAGAAGAGATAAATAGTTTCTATGATGAAAATAAACATTTTTTCCAAAGACCAGAAGTAGCAAGAGCTAGTCATATATTAGTAGATGATGAAGAAAAGGCCAATGAAATACTTGATGAGATAAATGATGGTTTATCCTTTGAAGATGCAGCTAGCAAATATTCCAATTGTCCATCAAAAGCCAATGGTGGAGATCTAGGGGAATTTAGTAGAGGGAAAATGGTACCAGAATTTGAAGAGGTAGCTTTTTCTATGGAAGAAGGAAGTATAAGCGAGCCTGTAAAAACTCAATTTGGTTACCATATTATTAAGTTAAATTACAAAAAGGAATCAGGGACAAGCTCATTAGAAGAAGTCAAAGGTCAAATCAATCATCAACTAATATTGATGAAACAGCAAGAAATATATCTAGATAAAACTGAAAAATTAAAAGAGGATTTTAAAACAGAAATTTATTTCTAATAAGTAATAAAAATTAGCTATAAAATAAGTTATATTGACAAACTCAAACCTCTTTTGTAATATTATATTACAAGGAGGTTTTTTTATGCTTAAATATGAGATTGGTAAAAAGATTAAAGCATTTAGAGAAGAGAGAGGCTTAAGCCAATCAAAAGTAGTAGAAGAGCTTGCTCAACTGGGTATAAATATGAGTAGAGAAACATTAAGCAAAATTGAAAACAACAGTAGATCTATTTCTGCTATAGAACTAAAAGCTATAAGTGATGTATTTGGTGTAGATATAGAGGATTTTTTTGATGAAGAAGAATCAGAGGATTTGGTAACCTTCTTTAGGAGAAAAAACTATTCTCAAAATACATTGGAAGAGATTTCAAAACTTCAGGAAATGGTGAAAATATTTATAGAACAAGAAAAGATATATATGAAAGAGAAATATTAATATATTGGTAAATTTAGGAGAAGACTTTGACAAGATAAAAAGAGTATTGCTAAGCGTAGTCTATATTCTATATGATACAAAAAATAGCATCATTCTATAGGGAAGGAAGGATAAATTTTATGAAAAAAAATATAAATATTCCCGATGAATTATTTAGATTAAAAATCAAGGAATTAGCAGAAGAAACTAGAATCAAATTTGCTAAAAAAGGGTTATCAGATATATTTGACATCCTTTCAGAAATAGCATTTCTAATTAGAAAACCCTTAGACGTAGAAGGGCTTTCTGGATTTATTACCTATTATGAGGATCGTTTCGTAGTATATCTAAATAGTAGTTTTAGCTTAGGTCATGAACGCTATACAGGAGCCCATGAACTATATCACATAATGTATAATAAAGATATATTGAAAAAAGAAAAGGTATTTATAGATGAAAATAAATATGAAGAAGAAGAGATAAAAGCAGACGTATTTGCTGCTGAATTTTTAATGCCTGAAGATTATGTAAAGGAGATTTTTTTAAGAACTGTAAATGTGGATAAAGATAATATTGAGCCTAGACATGTAATAAGGATGCATAATTACTTTAAAGTGAGTTACAAAGCCATGCTTAAAAGATTAGTTCAGCTTAATTTATGTTCCCAAAAAAGATATTTCCAACTGTTGGAAATATCTACTATAGAAAGGAAAGATGAACTTCAATCTATAACTATGGAGGAAGGATTTAATATAGATTTAATAATTCCATCAAATGAGCATTATATTCCAAAGGAATATTTGATATATGTAAAAGCTAATTATGAAAATGGCAATATATCCTATGAGGAAATGGAAGAAATTTTAATGTTTGTTGGATTAACTCCTGAAAAATTAGGATATTAATAAAATATGGTAGTAAAAGCCTAAGATTTCAACTCTTAGGCTTTTATTTTTATGTTTAAAAATAATGTAATCTAAAATTATAAAATATACATTCCGTTGACAAATTATAATTAAAATTGTAATATATTATTACTAGGAGGTGAGAAAAATTAAAAAAATATCAATAATTCTATCAGTAGTCATAATTTTAAGTCTCTTAACTGGGTGTGGTGAAACAAATGTAACTTCTGTAGAGAAAAAGGATATTAATAAAGTTGAAAATACAGAAAAGAAAGAGGAAACAAAACAAGATGAAACTACTCAAAAGGTATATGGTGTAGGCGAAAGAGTGGTAGTAGATGATAAATATGCTTTGGAAATTTTAGCAGTTCAGGAAACAGACGAAAGAAATCAGTATTCAGAAAAAGAAGTTGCTCAAGTTTTAATAATTGATTATTTATATGAAAATATAGGAGAAGAAGATAAAGATATTTATATATCAGATATGGAATTTAAATTTGTAGATAGTGGCGGCAATATGTGTACTACATATCCAGTAGAAGGGAATTATGATCCCCAACCTACGCCATTGGGAGCTAAAAACATTTCTTCCATGGTAATAGGTACTGTAGAAAAAAGCGATGAAATTCAAATAATGTATTATGATAATATGTTTGACTCGAAAACTGCTGTAGAATTTAAAGTAGCTGTAGGAGATTCTGTAGACATTGAATCTAGATTACAAGGTAAACTACCAGAATATGAAAACATGTTTGAATTAGGAGATGTCATAGAAGTAAAAACAGAAGATGGGGATTACACATTGAGTATTGATAGTGTAGAGCTAATAGAAGAGAGAAACCAATTTTCGCGAAAACAACCCAAAAACGTTTTCAGGATAAAATATACTTATTCAAATATTAGTAAAGAAGATGAATTATATATATCAGATATGGATTTTAGAGTAATAGATGAAAATGGGAATATGGCATACACTTATCCAGCAGATATAACCTATTTTCCTCAACCTACATTAAAAGGTGCAAAATGTAGTGCAGAGATGGTATTTGGAACTCATACAGAAAGCGATACTTTAATATTATGTTATACAGATAATATGTTTTCAAACATATCAGATTTCAAAATAATAATTAGAGGGATTAGAGGGAATTAAAAAAGAAAGGAGCAAAAGATGAAAAAGAAAGTTTTATTATTTTTAATTTTGGTCTTAGTTATGAATTTAACATTAGTGGCTTGTGGCAATAAAGAAGAAGCTGATAAACCTAACCAAGAGGATGAAAGTATTGAATCAATAGATGATGAAGAGTCTGAAGGAATAACAGTAGATAAATCTTTATTAACTGTAGATATAACGCTACCAGCAACTCTTGTTGGAGATCTTAGTGATTTTAATGAAGAAGAATATATTGCAGAAAATGAAGGAATTAAGGCAGTAAAAATAAACGAAGATGTATCAATAACGCTAACTATGACAAAGAAAAAGCATGGAGAAATAATTAATGAAATGAAAGATGAAGTAGAAGCATCTTTATCAGAGTTAATAGAATCAGAAGACACACCTTATATTAAAGGAATAAAATATACTAAAGATTTTAGAGAAGTAAAAATAATTGTAGATAGAGATGCTTATGAAGATGCTTTTGATTTAACTCCTTTTACGGTTGGAATTACAGTAGGCATGTATCAAGCATATTCAGGAGATGAGTTTTATACTAAAATAATAATAGAAGATGTAGATACTGGAGAAGAAATTGGCTCTGTAATATATCCAGATGCATTAGAAGGTTAGATGAAAAGTACGTATATTAGGAGAAACATTAATTAAAGACATCCGAGAGGGTGTCTTTAATAACATAGTAATGAAATCCCACAAAAACATACATTCTATTGACAAAATATTATTAAAATTGTAATATATTATTACGAGAAAGGAAAGTTTATGAATGCTTTGTATAAGTTCAAAGAATGGAATTTTGGAGGAAAGTTAATATTTATTTGAATATAAAATTTAGAAGGAAATATTAAATATTTGTAGAATGATATAGTATAATGGTGAAATTTAAAGAAGTAAGAAATTTTAAATTTGTAAATGTATAAATGCCTATTTATGATATGAATTTTCTTATGATAAAATGTTTGTGTAATATGTTATAAAAGAAGGTGGTATTATGGAGACAATAAACAATATAGATAAAATATTAGGAGATGATTTAAAAAACACATTAAAAAAAGATTCTAGATTATCCATAGTAGCTTCATATTTCTCTATTTATGCCTATGAAGCATTAAAAAAGGAATTGGAACAAATAGAAGAACTTAGATTTATTTTTAATTCACCTACCTTTATAAAAGATAAAATAGATAAGGAGAAGAGAGAATTTTATATACCAAAGCGAAATAGGGAAACAAGTATATACGGAACAGAGTTTGAAATAAAGCTAAAAAATGAACTTACACAAAAAGCTATAGCTAAAGAATGTAGTAAATGGATAAAAGAAAAGGTTACTTTTAAATCCAATAAGACCCATGGGTATCTGCCTAGTTTTATTAATATTGAAAATAACAGAGAACAAATTACATATATGCCTATACAAGGATTTAGCACTGTAGATTTAGGATATGAAAGAGGAGATTATATAGCAAATATAATAAATAAATCTAGTGATCATAATTTTACCCAAACCTATATTGAACTATTCGAACAGGTTTGGGATGATGATGAAAAGATGGAAGATATAACTTTAGAGGTAGTGGAGTATATATCTACCGTGTATAAGGAAAACTCTCCTGAATTCATCTATTTTGTCATACTATACAATATCTTTAATGAGTTTTTAGAAGATCTTAATGAAGACTTTCTTCCAAATGAAGCTACTGGATTTAAAGAAACGGAGATATGGAATAGGCTTTATAGTTTTCAAAAAGATGCAGTAATAGGGATTATCAACAAACTCCAAAAATATCATGGATGTATACTTGCAGATAGTGTAGGATTGGGAAAAACTTTTACTGCATTGGGAGTAATAAAGTATTATGAATTAAGAAATAAAAATGTGTTGGTACTATGTCCTAAAAAACTATCGGAAAATTGGCTTACTTATAGGGAAAACTATACCAATAATATCCTTTATAAAGATAGATTTAATTATGATGTTCTTTATCATACGGATTTATCTCGGGATAGTGGTAGCACCAACGGTATTGATCTAGAAAGACTTAATTGGGGGAATTACGACCTATTAGTAATCGATGAATCCCACAATTTTAGAAATAATGATCCAGTAAAGGGTAGGGAAACTAGATACCAAAGACTTATGAGAAAAGTAATAAGAACTGGAGTAAAAACAGATGTACTAATGTTATCTGCAACTCCTGTAAACAATAGATTTAACGATTTAAAGAACCAATTGGCTCTAGCCTATGAAGGCAACCCTTCCAATATTAATAGAAAGCTTGATACGGAAAGAGGGATTGATGATATATTTAAAAGAGCTCAGTATTCCTTTAATAAATGGTCTAAGATGCCCAATAATGAAAGAACAACAGAAGTACTTTTAAACATGTTGGATTTCGACTTTTTTGAACTACTTGATAGTTTAACTATTGCCCGTTCAAGAAAACATATACAGAAATTCTATGATACCAGCGAAATAGGTGATTTTCCTAAAAGGCTAAAACCCATATCCCATTTTTGCAATCTTACAGAACGTCCAGATGTAATTGGATATGATACAATTTACAAGGAGTTATCCAGGTTGAATTTAAGCCTATATGCACCTTTTAACTATATCCTACCTAGCAAGATGAGATTCTATGAAAACAAATATGATACTGTAGTTAAAGGTGGACTTAGTAGCTTAAAGCAATCGGATAGAGAGCAGAGCCTACAAACTCTAATGAGGATTAATTTGTTAAAAAGACTAGAAAGCTCTGTAGATGCCTTTAGGATAACCCTATCCAAGATGTTAGAGAAGATAGATATAACTATTCAACAAATAGATAAATTTGATAACTATGTGTCCAATCAATTTACATCCTATCGAGAGATTAAAAACATTGACTTGGATGAGGATGATTGGCTAGATGAGGAATTCAGTATAGGAGATAAAGTGAAAATCAACCTTTCCGATATGGATAGGATTTCATGGAGGGAAGACTTGTCCCATGATAGGGATATAATTATATATTTACTTCAAGAGATGGAGAAGGTAACACCAGAACATGATCAAAAATTATATACTTTAAAAAATATCATAAAAGAGAAGATAAATAATCCAATAAACAAAGACAATAAAAAGATAATCATATTTACTGCTTTCTCTGATACTGCAGACTATTTATATGAACAAATTTCCCAATATGCTTTAAATGAGTTTAATCTCCATACAGCAAAAGTAGTAGGTTCTGATGAAAACAAGGCCACATTAAATATAAGAATGGATTTACATACTATACTCACTTGTTTTTCTCCTATATCCAAAGAAAAGGATTTGATCATGCCTCATATAGAAGGTGAAATAGATATACTTATAGCCACAGATTGTATTTCAGAGGGGCAAAATCTTCAAGATTGTGATTATCTAATTAATTATGATATTCACTGGAATCCTGTCAGGATAACCCAAAGATTTGGACGAATTGATAGGATTGGTTCAAAGAACAAAGTTATCCAATTGGTTAATTTTTGGCCTAATATGACTTTAGATGAATATATAAATCTACGTGAAAGAGTAGAGGACAGAATGGAAATAGTCAATATAACTGCTACTGGAGACGACAATATACTCTCTAACAAATCTTCAGATTTAGAATATAGAAAGGAACAGTTAAGCAGATTACAAAATGAAGTTTTAGACTTAGAAGATATAAACACAGGTGTATCTATTACAGATTTGGGATTAAATGATTTTAGAATGGATTTAGTAAATTACATAGAGAAAAATGGAGACCTAGACCATGTTCCTAATGGAATGCATACGGTAATAAATAGCCATGAAGAAAGGGGAATATATCCTGGAGTTATTTTTGTACTAAAGAATATAAATGATGATATAGATATAAATAAAAAAAATCATCTATACCCTTTCTATCTAATTTATATTGATTATAATGGTGAGGTAATTGTAGATCATATAAAAGTGAAAAAAATACTAGATATATTAAGGATTGGATGTAAAGGAAAAGATGAACCCATTAAGGAAGCTTATAAACCTTTTAATAAAGAGACTAAAGATGGAAAAAAGATGGACAAGTATTCAAAACTTTTGGAAGATGCCATTAATTCCATAATGGATGTAAATGAAGAGTCGGATATAGATAGCCTCTTTAGTGCAGGGGGAACTACAGCATTATTAGAGTCCATAGAAGGATTAGATGATTTTGAACTAATATCTTTTGTTGTTATAAGGTAGGTGAAATCATGATAAGTTTACCAGATAGGGCTTTACTTAGTAGGCGAATACCTAAGGCGAAATTCTATGAACAGATAGGGGTAGATTCTAAACTGGAAAGAAAATTCATAGATGAGATAGATAATATAATTTGGAAGTATAAACTATCTCAAGAAACTACAAACTTGAAGCCTACAAAGAAAGTAGAGGAAATCCAAGTATTTGAAATAAGTTTAAAGGAGAAGTATATTTCTAAGGAGGTCCTTGAAAATATAGATAGGGTAATCCCCTATCCCATACTTTACATTTTAAAATATAAAGATAATATTAAACTAGCCATAGCCTATAAGGAAAGGAACAAGATAGATGAAAACAAAATGGTAGTCCATTCCTATTATCAATCGGAATGGATAAAAGAATATGAATTGGCTGTAGACATACTAAAGGGTTTAAGCTTAGAAGATGTATATGACAATCTTTTAAGACAATTAATCCCTATAGAAAATACACTAGAAGATGATATAGAAAAACTAATAAAATTAAATGAAAAACAGGAAAGCTTAAAAAAAGAGATAGAAAAATTAGAAAAAAAGGTCAAAAGGGAAAAACAATTTAATAGAAAAGTAGATTTAAATATAGAACTTCAAAAGAAGAAAAAGGAATTGGAAGAACTTTTAGATAAAAATTAAACTATGTAATTTTAAATTGACCCTAGTATATACTATGTATATACTATAAGTAGAGGTGATATTATGTATACAACAATACAAAAATGGGGCAATAGTCAAGGAGTTAGATTGCCCAAGGTAATACTTGAAATGGCTAATCTTAATGAAAACGACACTGTGGAATTAAAAGTAGAAAATGGAAAGGTGATAATTTCACCTGTGAAAGAGCATAGAACTCTAAAAGAAAGAATAGCAGAATATGAAGGAGATTATAGACCCCATGAATGGGATACAGGTCCTTCTGTAGGAAAAGAGGTATAAGTTATGGCATATATACCAAAACAAGGAGATATTATTACAATCGATTTTAATCCTCAAACGGGACATGAACAAAAAGGGAGAAGACCCGCCTATGTCATAAGTAGCTATACTTTCAATCAATTTACCAAAATGGCTATAGTATGCCCAATAACGAACACAAATAAGGGTTTCCCTCTTCATGTTCCTCTAGATGAAAGGACAAGTACAACTGGAGTAATCATGTGTGAACAGGCAAAATCCTTAGATATCGTAGCAAGGAGAAGTTCTTTTGTAGAAAAATCTCCTCAGGATATATTAGATGAGGTAATTGATATTTTTATAGGGTTTATTGAATAGATATTTTGAAGGAGGACGAATAATGGACAAGCTTAAAATGAAATCAAGGGATTTGACTAAGGAGAATATAGAAAAAATAGCAGAACTTTTCCCCAATGTAGTTACAGAAATAAAAGATGAAAAGGGGAATGTTACGAAAGCCATAGATTTTGAACTATTACAACAAGAATTATCTGATGAAATAGTAGAAGGAAATAAGGAAAGATACCAATTAACTTGGCCAGGCAAAAAAGAGGCTATAGTTACAGCAAATACCCCTATAGATAAGACCTTAAGGCCAGTAAAAGAAGATAGCCTAAATTGGGAAACAACAGAAAATTTGTATATAGAAGGGGATAATCTAGAAGTACTGAAACTGTTACAAGAATCCTATTTAGGTAAAATAAAATGTATTTACATAGACCCGCCCTACAATACAGGGAATGATTTTATATATAAGGATAAATTTGTACAAGATGAAGATAAATACCTTGAAGAAACTGGACAGGTAGATGAGGAAGGGAATAGATTATTTCAAAATAGAGAATACAGAGGAAGATACCATAGTGATTGGTTATCTATGATGTATCCAAGGCTAAAATTAGCTAGAAATCTACTTAGTGAAGATGGGGTAATATTTATATCCATTGATGATAATGAAGTTCATAATCTAAGAAAAATTTGTGATGAAATATTTGGGGAAAGGAATTTTGTAGCAAATATTATATGGGAAAGAGCCTATGCACCAGTGAATTTAAAAAAACACTTCTCTGAAAATCACGACTATATAGTGTCGTATGCCAAAAATATTGGGGATTTAGTTTGTAAGGGCTTAAAAAGAAGTGACGAAGCAGATGCTCGGTACCAGAATCCAGATAATGACCCTAGGGGACCTTGGACCTCAAGTGATTTATCAGTAGGTCCTATCGTGCAAGAGAAGATTTATGAAATAATTACACCTAGTGGTAGACGTGTATTACCACCCGAGGGGTATTGTTGGAGATACACAAGGGAAAGATTTGAAGAAATGCTGAATGATAACAGAATTTGGTTTGGTGAAAATGGTGATAATGTCCCTAGTATAAAGAGATTTTTATCAGAAGTAAAAAGTACGGTAACTCCTATGACTATATGGAAACATAAGGAGGTAGGACATTCCCAAGAGGCGAAACGTGAATTAAATAAACTGTTTGATGGGAAAGCATATTTTGACTATCCAAAATCAGTCAAGTTGATAAAAAGAATCTTAGAATTATATACCGATAAAAACTCCATCATCCTCGACTTTTTCTCAGGTTCAGCTACAACTGCCCATGCAGTTATGGATCTAAATGCAGAAGATGGTGGTAATAGAAAATACATTATGGTTCAGTTGCCAGAGCCAACAGATGAAAAATCAGAAGCTTACAAGGCAGGATATAAAAACATTGCAG
>JAAYFV010000130.1 GCA_012728075.1 Tissierellia bacterium | reverse complement strand
GCTTTATATATAATGGAACAAAAATCATAAGCATTACAAAAATAGCTTTTAGAATAAAATACAATTATAGAACTCTTACAGCAGTAGCAGTACTAGTGACAACTTGTATAACTTCTTTTGGTACTGTAAGTTCTCTAAAATATTATGTAGATGAAAATCACAAAATAGAGGTTCCTTATACTGTTTCTTATATTTCTGATAATCAAGAAGAAATAGCAAAGGTGGATGAAATTATTGAAAATTCAAATCATAAAGTGAAATTAAAAGAGAAGGCAAATTTCTTGTACGCACCTGATCATGAGGTTGTAATAGTCAATCTATCAACTTTTAGAAATATAATATCGGACTTAAAAGTTAAAAATAGTGAAAATATAATATCAAAGTTTAATTTATCAAAAGATGAAGTAGGATATATAGAAAGACCAGGGGTTATGATGAGCATCATAGCAAAAGATGATATTGTTTTAGGGGATAAAAAATATAATATAAAAATTGATACCAAGGTTCCTTTTTTTGGTAGGGGAGTGCCTTTTCCTTGTTTAGTTGTTGATGATGATGAATATGAAATATTAAAATCTAATTTCAGTGAGAAACAGTTCAATGGAATCATACTCGACAATCCAGAAAACACGAAGGATTTAACATTTAAACTGGTAAAGGTATTATCAGAGGAATCATGGTTATATACTTACTTTGTAGCTGGGGCAACATTTTATGATTTTACTGGAATAGTCTATTTCCTTGGTGCATTTTTGTTTCTAGTATTTGTATTTGCTACTGGAAGTATAATCTATTTTAAAATATTGAGTGAGTCTTTTGGAGACAAAAACAAATATGAAATACTTAAGAAACTAGGAACTACAGATCTAGAAATACACGAATCCATTTCAAAACAGATAGGTATGTTTTTTATATTACCCCTAGTGGTTGGCATAATTCATAGTATGGTGGCTATTTCCGTATTAAGCGATATTATGAAGTGCAACTTAATTAAACCTACAATCGTAAGCATAGGAGTATTTGCATTAATGTATGGTATATTTTATGTATTCACTAGGAGGAAGTATATAGATATTGTATCAACAACATAAAACCATCCACATAAACTAACAAATGTTCTTTTTTGTTTGACCTTCAAACAGAGAGAACTTTTTTATTTTTTGGTAAAATGTAGAATAAAGAGTTTCAATTATCTTGCAGTCAATCTTAATTATTTAAATAATATGATATAATATTATTATCAATAATCGGTGGTGAAAACAATGCGTATAGCTATTTGTGATGATGAAATTTTACAATTAGAACTACTTAAACATTATGTACAACAATGGGCAAAGGAAAAAGGAATTAATTGCAATATAGAATTATTCCAATCTGCTGAAGCGTTTCATTTTGAATGGCTAGAGGACTTTTCCTATGATATTATTCTCCTGGATATTCAAATGGCAGAGCTTAGTGGTATAGAACTGGCTAAGTTAATACGGGAAAAGGATAAACATATACAAATTATATTCGTCACTGCCATACCAGATTATATAGGTGAAGGTTATGATGTAGATGCTATAAACTATTTAATAAAACCTATTAGTGAGGAAAAATTAAGAGAATGTTTAAATAAGGCTATAAATAAGAAAGAAATCCAGCCAAAATCTATTCTCATTGAAATAGATGGAGGAGTACATAGAATATATGAGGATTCTATAATGTATTTGGAGATTGAAGGTCATGAATTATTTATCCATCAAGAAGATAAAACTATTAGCATAAGAAAACCTTTAAGTGAAATGGAAGATCTTCTAACAATAGAAGAATTTATAAAGCCTCATAGATCTTATTTAGTAGCATTAAAATATATAAAATACATAGATTCAAAGAAAATTACTTTAAAAAACAGAACTACTATTCCCATAAGCCGAGGAAATTCAAAAGAAGTTCAGAGGAAATTTTTTGATTATTTTAAGAGGGATGTAAAATGACTATTACTATTAGTTTATATACGCTTGTTTTGATAATTATCATCATTGGATTCATTCTTTATGTTTTATATAGAATTTTCTTACCTAAAGTAGTAGATAGACGAATCTCAACATATCAAAATGAGTTATTAGAAAATCATATATCAGAAATAGATGAACTATATCATAAAATTAGGGGCTGGAGACATGATTATCATAATCATATTCAAATTATGATTGCCTATTTAGAATTAGGAAAAACTGAAGAGATGATGAAGTATTTAAGGGATTTAGACAAAGATTTATCTACTATAGACCAGGTTATAAAAACTGACAATATTATGGTGGATTCAATACTAAATACTAAGATTTCCATAGCAGAAAAAAATAATATTAAAGTGACTGCTGATGCAGTTGTTTCTGACAAAGTAGCTATTTCAGATATAGATTTATGTGTAATAATAGGAAATTTACTGGACAATGCCATAGAAGCCTCTATGACAGTAGAAAATGAAGAAGAAAGATTTATTAGGATATATATTGCAGAAAAAATGGATCAATTTTATATTTATGTTTCCAATTCTTTTGAGGGGAAAATTAAGAAAAAAGGTAGTAAATATTTTACTACTAAAGATGAAAGACAACGGGGCTATGGTATTATTAGAATAGATGGAATTGTAGAGAAAAATCAAGGTATGATTAATAGGCAAAGTGAGAGGGATATTTTTGCAACGGAGATAATATTGCCTTTGTCATATTAAAAATGAGATAGTGGGGACGGTTCTCACTATCTCATTTTGCATTTCACGATAAAAATCTTACATTCTGCGATAAATCCAAGTATAAATAATATATTCTACTATAATGGTAATTGAAAGGAGCTGAGAATATGGGGAAAAGCAAAACTAATAAATATTCTACATTACAAAATAGTATCTATATGCTAAAGGCCATAAAAAAAGTAATACCCCTTGGATTTTGGCTAATGTTTTTAACTGTCCCTTTTGGGGTATTAGGGCATTATTTTTCAATTTATTTACCTAAGGTATTGATTTCAGGAATAGAAATGGGCTTAGAGCCTATACAAATCTTTAAAAATGTAGGCATAGTAGCACTACTTTTAGTAATTACTAAAACCACTGCAATAGTTATAGAATTTGCCCAATATGCTCTAGGAATAAATATGAGAACTTATTTTAGTATGGATTTATATTCCGAAAAATTAATGGATATAGATTATTCCTATTTAGTAGCAGAAAATGGAATGGAAGAACAGTCAAAGGTAATGGAAATTGTATTTGGAGGAGATGCTTCCCTTGCCCATAGATTTCATCAGCAAACAGGGGAATTTTTAACTAGTATAGCAGGCATAATATTTTACGGTAGTTTGATTTCTAGTATAAACTTTTGGCTAATAATAGTCATTTTTATAGGTGCTATTGTTAATTTAATCTATGGAAAATACAATGCAAATTATAGACAAAAGAGTATTGAAAAAAGAAGTATGGATGCTAAAAGGCTTAATTATATCCAATCTAAAACAGGGGATTTTAGATCTGCAAAGGATATGAGATTGTTTGAAATGAAAGATTGGTTTATGGACAATTTCCATTATTATTTATCTAAATGGTCAAAGGAATATAAAAAAGAAAAGCAAATAAATGCTATAGGTGGCATGATTGATGCTTTAATAGTATTTCTTCGAGATGGGCTTTCTTATCTATTTCTAATAGGATTATTTTTTTCAGAGGAAATTTCTATTTCAGATTTTGTATTATTATTTGGAGCTATTGTAGGATTTTCAGAATGGTTATCTAATATTGT
>JAAYFV010000129.1 GCA_012728075.1 Tissierellia bacterium | reverse complement strand
TCTCTCATTTTTCCTTCTAAAATTCTTTTAAAGCCATATCTTTGTGCTGATGAAAATACAGTCATTAGTCTATTAATTTCAAATCTAGCTTCTTTATTTACATTAATTAATATACCTCTAACTGTTATTTTCATCTATTTCACCTACCATAGAAATAATAAGCATAAGTATCATCTCCTTATACTTATTATACACTCTAAGAACAAATGTTTCAATAAGTTTTGTGATATATTTTAATATTCATTTGATACGTTTTAGCATTATTTTTGTATGCTGCTTACTACCTCCTTTTATACTTATTATACTGACTATTTTCCCCAACTAAATCTACAAATATAAAAAGCCTTTCTTCTCTAACAACTAGAGACGAAAGGCAAATTTCCGCGGTACCACTCTAATAGGCTTAAAATACACGCCCACTCTAAGTCTTAACGGGACTAACGTTTAAGTCTACTAAATTCAACCTAAATGCTCTAGAAGGGGTTCAATATTAAGAGGGTCAGAAATCTTCCACCTAATGATTTCCTCTCTTAGACCATTAATATCTACTATTTTCTATCTAAGCATATCTATATATGAGAGCTTGAAACTCCTTGTTAATCTTCGTTTTTTATAGTATATCATAAGTAATATTTAAGTACAAGTTTAGATAAATTCCTATAGAAAATATTTTTACTAGCTAATCTGCAGGAAATAACAAGCATATGCTATAAGCAGCAATACCTTCTTCCTTTCCCACAAATCCTAATTCTTCTGTTGTAGTAGCTTTTATGTTTATATTTTTGGGTGATGTATTTAATGTTTTTGAAATTTTGTTTTTCATCTCATCAATATATGGAGCCATCTTAGGCCTTTGAGCTACTATAATACTATCTATATTCCCTATCTTGTACTTAGATTTTAACATAATATCATATACCCTATCCAATAATATCATACTAGAAATATCTTTATATATATTATTAGTGTCTGGAAAATGCTTACCTATGTCTTTTTCTCCTAATGCACCTAATATGCTATCCATTATAGCATGAACTAGTACATCAGCATCTGAGTGGCCTAAAAGTCCCTTATAAAAGGGTATATCTACTCCTCCTATTATCAATTTCCTATTCTCAACTAATTTATGAACATCATAACCTATTCCTATTCTCATCTTTTCACCCTATCTACCTTCAAAAACAAAATCTATTCTACTAAATATAGTAGCTCTATCCTTTAATAAGGATTCAGCTATAATTAAATCTTCTGGTGTGGTTATTTTTATATTTTCATAGCTTCCCATAACCATCTTCACCTTTAGTCCTAATCTCTCTACTAAAACTCCATCGTCAGTACCTATAAACCCATCTTCTATAGCTTTTCTATAGCCTTCCATTAGGATATGTTTTTTAAAACACTGGGGAGTTTGAGCTGCCCACAATAAATCCCTATTTGGAGTATTAGTTATATTGCCCTGATCTCCTACTACTTTTATGGTATCCTTAACAGGTACTCCCACTATACAAGCACCATATTCTACAGTAGCCTTTATACCATCTATAATGTTTTCCATTTTCACAAAGGGCCTTGCTCCATCATGGGACAAAACTATATCACATCTTTCGTCCAGAGCTAGAATTCCATTATATACAGAATCTTGCCTTTCTTTTCCCCCTCGAACTATTTTAGTAACTTTTTTAAAATTATGTTTCTTTACTATCTCTTTTCTACAGTATTCAATTTCCTCTTCCCTTGCTACCACTATTATTTCATCCACATATTTACACCTTTCAAACTTATCTATAGAGTGAGCAAGTATAGGTTTATTATTTATAGATATAAATTGTTTATTTACTTTACTTCCCATTCTATTGCTCATCCCAGCTGCTGCAATTATTGCCGAAATGAATTGGTTTTTATACATTAATTTCACCTCTCACCTATTATAGCATAATTAAAAGGAATGTAAAATATTTTATGCCTCTATAATACCCAAAAAAAACAAAAATATTAGGGTCAATATTGACCCTAAACTGCCTTATCTGCCATAGTCTTTGGCTTTGCAAATATCATTCTCCCAGCTGAAGTCTGTAATACGCTAGTTACCAATACATCTATGGTTTCACCAATATGTTTTTTCCCACTTTCAACTACTATCATGGTTCCATCATCTAAATAAGCCAAACCCTGACCAGACTCTTTGCCATCTTTTATAACTTGAACTACCATTTCTTCTCCTGGTAATACTATAGGTTTAACTGCATTAGCCAATTCATTTATATTTAATACATCTATGCCTTGGACTTCTGCCACTTTGTTTAGATTATAATCATTGGTAATAATCTTTCCTTTTAATAATTGGGTAAGTTTCAATAGTTTTGTATCTACTTCTTTTTCTTCTTCAAATTTTTTGTCGTCTATTATTACTTCTATATCTAATTCCTTCTGAATCTTATTTAATATGTCCAAGCCCCTTCTTCCTCTGTTCCTCTTTAGAGCATCAGAAGAATCTGCAATATGCTGTAGTTCTTCTAATACAAATTCTGGTATAACTAAAGGCCCTTCTATAAATCCTGTCCTACAAATATCTGCAATTCTACCATCAATTATTACACTAGTATCTAATATCTTTGGGCAAGATTTATAGTTGATTTTTTGCTTATCTTTATTGCTACTCTTTTTGAGATTACAAATGGTAGTAGAAAAATCCTCCTTCTTTCTAGTGGGAACCTTAATTCCAAGGTATCCAAATATTGCATAAAGAAAAATTGATATAATAACTCCTAAATAAGGTATCCCAATATTATAAAATGGCTGACTCAACAAATATGCGATAATCAACCCAACTATCAATCCAATAGTTCCTAAGGCTATTTCATAAGCAGGAACCTTTTGAAGCTCCGATTCAAAAAATTGGATTGCTTTTCTCCCAGCTTTTATAAATTTTGGAGCTAGTAAGAAAAATATAATTCCAAATATTATACCCACACCTGCATAGGCTACAAGACTTAACCAGCCTTTGTTAGATAATTTTAGTATCTCTAAAGCTTCCAATCCAGCAACGATTCCAAAACCAATTAGTAAGCCTACTAAACTGATTACTCCTCTTATTATTTTGTCAATCATCAGTTCACCTCCCATAATATATTTATTTCCATAAAAATAAATAATATAACCAAAAAAATAATATTTAACAATATATAATTAAATTTTAGTATTATACAAAATTAACTGCATCATCAATTAATCTTTCAGTTTCTTCTGGATCATAGTTAGAAGCTAATACTATTTCGCTAATCAACATTTGTTTAGCACTATTTAGCATCTTCCTCTCCCCTGTGGAAAGACCTTTTTCTGCATCCCTAATCATTAGATTCCTTACAACAGCTGCAATTTCAAATATATCTCCTGATTTAATTTTCTCCATATTAAGTCTATAACGCCTATTCCAATTTTGAGGCATTTTAGTTTGGTCTCCTTTAAGAATGTCTAACACTTTTTCCATATCTTCATTATCTATTATCTCTCTAATACCAATTTCTTCCACATTATCTACAGGTATCATAACCTTCATATCTCCAATAGGCATTTTCATTACATAATATTTTCTTTTTTCTCCTAATATTTCTTTTTCTTCAATCCCCTCTATCACTCCAGCACCATGCATTGGATAGACTACTTTATCGCCAATATTAAACATAGTACAACCTCCCATCATACTACTATCTATTATATTATACAATAATAACCAAAGGTTGTAAAGTTTATATTTTACCATACTAATATTTCCTTTGTCAACTGTTTCTAAGTTTTTTATTTTCCAAAAATATATTCTTAGAAATATTTGACAAACGCTTGTCCCTATCAGTATAATAAAATCAGAACCAATAATCATTTGACAGGGGTGGACTATATGGACCTAAAAGAAAATATAATTAGCATAAAAGATAATTTAAGTATGGACGATTTTCAGGAACAAGTAGATGATGTGCTCATTAGACATAAAAGCATCTTGGATATAATCACTAAACTTGATGAGTATACTGCAAGGATAAATAGAGCTGTGATCAAATCTGCCACTTCCTGTGGTTGTATTGAAATCAACGCAAGAAAGCAGAATTATAACAAAGATTCTTTAAAAGAAGTTAAAGATAATTTAGAAAGTCATGTAGAGGGTAAACTTTGTCCTGGATGCAAAGAGATTCTAGAAGAAGAAATAGGTGCATATCTATTTTATTTAGCAGCATTATGCAATACATTAGATGTAGATATGTCAGATGCTATGTTAAGAGAGTATAGTAATACTAAGGCTTTAGGTATATTTAGCCTTAAATAGTTTTTATAGAAGGGCTAGGAGAACTGTTCTTTGTATCTCTTTAGCCCTTCTACGATATTTATAGATCTAATTTGACCTACTCCTTCTACTTGATCCATTTGATCCACAGAAGCATTTATAATATGTTGAAAGGAATCAAAAGAATTTATAATATTTTCAATAACATAGTTGGGAATCCTTGGAATCTTATTAAGTATCCTATAGCCTTTTGGCTTTACTTTTATATCCAAAGTTCTTAATCCATCATCATAACCTAGGAGATTTGCTATTTGGTTTAAATCCAGCAACTCATTGGCACTTAAACTACCAAACCTATTATATATGGATGTGTAATTTTCATTGCCATTTTTTACATAGTCTCTAACTAAATTTATACAATCTTCCTCTACTCCCTCCTTCAATTCAATAACTTGCATATTAAAAAGTCTCCCCTCTGTTCCCAATTCAGATATATATATATCTATTTCCCTTCCAATCCTTAATACCATCTCCATTTTTTGAATAGCCTTTACCACATCATATAAAGTAGTTGAATTTTGAAATTCTGAAAGGGTTAAAGTGCTTATAACCTGATCCAAAGCTTTTCTATATTTTTCCATAGTTTGAACTCCTTGATTAGTCCTATTTAATATCTCGTTTATATCTTTCAATATATATTTGTAATTCCCTTTATATAGGGTTATTATTTCCCTTTTTTGGGAGATGGATATAACCAAAGTATTGGTTTGTTTGGCCACTCTTTCTGCTGTTTTATGCCTAGTCCCTGTTTCTTTTGAATGAATATGATGACAAGGTAATAGCTGGCTATTAGCGTATATAATTCTCTTTAAATCAGTGCTAAGTATTATAGCTCCATCCATTTTTGCTAATTCATATATATTCGAGGGAGTATACTCACAGTTAATATAGAACCCCCCATGGACAATGTCTAATACTTCTTTAGTGTTTCCCAATACTATTAATGCTCCTATTCTTGCATTTATTATATTATCCAATCCCTCTCTTAAAGGAGTGCCAGGAGCAACAATTTTTAATGTTTCGTACAAATCCATATTCATATATCCTCCAAGTTTATCTATTTCACAAGATATTATATGAATTATTCCTTATTCTAATACTAAAACTTTTGAAACTACTTAGCATAAATAGTATTAATTTTTAGAGGACTATATATTTATTATCCTATACAGTCCCTGTGTATTAATACTTTTTATATTCATATAGAATCTCTTTTAAATACATGGTGTATTACATCCTGAAGAGTATTCAACTGGATTACTTGAATGTTTTTAAATTTTGTATTTTTCTTCAACCCATCTTTTGGTATATATACCCTTTTAAAGCCCATTCTATCTAGCTCCCTAATCCGTGCCTCCATAGATGGAACCTTCTTCAATTCTCCAGTAAGACCTACCTCTGCTATAAACACTACATTATTGGGAATACCTTTGTTTAATACAGAGGAAACTATACTCATGATAATTGCAAGATTTACTGATTGTTCGCTTAATTTTAACCCTCCCGTAGTCTTAATAACTACATTTTTATCGTATAGACTAATATTTCCCCTTTGCTCTAAAATAGATATCAAGGTACTCAACTGATCCCTTCTTAGACATTCTCCAATTCTCGAAGGATAAGGTGTGAAGGAATGGGATACCAAGGATTCTACTTCTACAATAATTAATCTAGAGCCCTCTTTTATTACCGATAGAGCAGATCCTGGTACTAATTCCCCATATTCTCTTTTAGTTATAAAATATTCAGAAGGATTTTCTATGGGGACCATTCCTTTCTCAGTCATAGAAAACAATCCTATTTCCCCTGTCCTTCCAAATCTATTTTTAGTTGCCATTAAAGTTCTTAGTTCTTCATCACTTTCCCCTTCTAGATACAAAACCGTATCCACCAAATGCTCTAAAGTTCTAAGGCCTGCCATCTCATTAGCTTTAGTCATATGCCCTACCATTATCACAGCTCTAGGTCTATTTTTATCCTTGGCAATATCTACTAATGCATTGGCACATTCTATAGTTTGGATAGGAGAACCAGCTCTAGAGTCAAACTCATTTAATACAAAAGTTTGGATACTATCAATAATGATTAAATCTGGATCTATATTTTTTATAGATTCTAGTACATTATCCATGCTAGTATCAGATAATATCCAAATATCCTCTGGAATTTGCTTTAATATTCTATTAGCTCTATTGCTTATTTGGGTTTCACTTTCTTCTCCTGTAGCATACAATACCTTGTACCCTTTATTTGCTATATCATTGGATATCTCCAACAGCAAAGTAGATTTACCTGCTCCTGGCCTAGCAGTTACTATGGTTACCGAATCCTTAACAATGCCCCCTCCTAATACTCTATTGAATTCCCCCATGTCTGTTACTATCCTTGTACTTGTATCTGTGTCTATTGAGTGTAACTTAACTGGAGTTATGTTCTTTTTGTCCTGAGCTTTGCTCTTAGGTTTTTTTTCATTAGAATCTATTTCCATCTCTTCGAAACTATTCCAAGAATTACATTCAGAACACCGTCCCATCCATCGGATACTTTCATATCCACAGTTAGAACATTTAAAAATAATCTTCTTTTTCATTTGAAACCTCCAATATAGATAAAGTGGAAACCTATAGCTTAAGCTATAGGTTCCTTGTCAAATACTAGTTTGTCTTCTTTATAGTCTATTACTATATTGTCTTCTTTAGAAACATTGCCCTTTAGTATTTCCTCAGCTAATTGATCCTCTATCATCTTAGTAATAGTCCTTTCAAGGGGTCTAGCTCCATATACTGGATCAAATCCTTTTTGACTTATATAATCTATAGTATTTTCAGTAACATTTATGTTTATGTTTAATTTCTTCATCCTTTTTTCTAAGTCTTTTATCATTATACCAACTATTTCTTTTATATCTTCTTCTTTCAAAGAATGGAATACGATTACTTCATCAATTCTATTTAAAAACTCTGGTCTAAAGGTTCGTCTTAATTCCTCTAGTATGGTTTCTTTCATCTTTTCATATTACTCTTTTTCTTCTTCTACTACGGAAAATCCTAATACATTTTGTTTTTTAATAGATGTAGCCCCTACGTTAGAAGTCATTATTATAACGGTATTCTTAAAATCTACAGTTCTTCCTTTAGAATCTGTCAATCTTCCATCGTCTAATATTTGCAATAGTATATTAAATACATCAGGATGAGCTTTTTCTATTTCATCAAATAATATTACAGAGTAAGGTTTTCTCCTTACGGCTTCTGTTAATTGCCCTCCTTCATCATATCCTACATATCCTGGAGGGGAACCTACAAGTCTTGACACTGAATGTTTTTCCATATATTCGCTCATATCAATTCTTATCATAGAATCTTCATCACCAAACAGAGTCTCAGCTAAGGCTTTAGCCAAATAGGTCTTTCCTACCCCTGTTGGCCCAACAAATATGAAGGTTCCTATAGGCTTATTAGGATCTTTTAACCCTACTCTAGCCCTTCTAACCGCATTAGATACGGAAGAAACTGCTTGCTTCTGGCCTATTACCTTTTGATGGAGTATCTCTTCTAAATTTAATAGTTTTTCGCTTTCCTCTCTGGTCATCTTGCTTACTGGAATCCCAGTCCATGTAGATACTACATGGGCTATTTCGTCATACCCTACTACCATATTAGAGGTTTGCTTTTCCTTTTCCCATCTAGCTTTTTCTTCTTCAAGTTCTTCTATTATTTTCCTTTCCATATCTCTAATCTTAGCTGCTTTTTCATAGTTTTGAGTATTTACCGCTTCTTCTTTTTCCTGACCTAGTTCTTCTAATTTTTCTTCTAAATCCTTTAAGCCATCAGGAGCTACAAAAGATTGAATTCTTACCATAGAACAGGCTTCATCTATTAAATCTATAGCTTTGTCAGGTAAAAACCTATCGGTAATATATCTATTAGATAACTCTACTGCAGCTTTAATAGCCTCATCGGATATCTCTACTCTATGATGGGCTTCATACCTGTCCCTTAATCCTTCGAGGATCTTGATGGAATCTTCTACAGTAGGCTCTTCTACCATTATAGGTTGGAATCTTCTTTCCAATGCAGAATCCTTTTCAATGTATTTTCTATATTCATCTATAGTGGTAGCACCTATTACCTGTAACTCCCCTCGGGCCAGTACAGGTTTTAATATATTTGATGCATCTATAGCTCCTTCTGCTGCCCCTGCACCTATTATAGTGTGAAGTTCATCTATAAATAATATTATATTCCCATCTTCTTTTATTTCTTTCATTACGGCCTTCAGTCTTTCTTCAAATTCTCCTCTATACTTTGCTCCTGCAATCATTCCAGGTAAATCTAATGTAACTACTCGTTTATCTTTTATTATCTCTGGTACTTTCCCTTCTACTATCTTCTGAGCTAATCCTTCTGCTATAGCAGTTTTACCTACTCCTGGTTCCCCAATTAGTACTGGATTATTCTTGGTTCGTCTACTTAATATTTGGATTACCCTTTCTATCTCTTTAGTCCTACCAATAACTGGATCTATTTTCCCATCTATAGCTAACTGAGTTAAATCCCTACTATATTTATCTAAATTAGGGGTGGCTTTTCCAACACCATCTTGGGATGAAGTTGATTTAGACTGATTATCCGAGAGCATCTCTAATATATTTTGTCTTAACTTTTCTATATTTACCCCAAGTTTATTTAAAACTACTATAGCAACTCCTTCTCCTTCTTGCAGTAATCCCAATAATATATGTTCAGTACCTACATAGTTATGTCCTAAATTTCTAGCTTCTAGAAAGCTTAACTCAAATATCCTCTTAGTCCTAGGGGTAAAGCCCATAATATCTGCAGCATAACTGCCCTGTCCAATAGCTTTTATTACCTCATTTCTTGCTCCTTCTAGGGTAACCCCCATATTATTAAGGGCTACAGCTGCAATCCCTTCTCCTTCTGCTAATAAACCTAATAATATATGCTCTGTTCCCACATAGTTATGACGTAATTTTTTTGCTTCTTCTTGGGCTAATAGTATGGATTTTTGAGCCCTTTCTGTAAATCTTCCAAACATTGCCATATTATCCCTCCTATTCTATATCTTTTAAACTATCTCTTATGATAGTAGCTCTTTTTATATCTCTTTGATTTTTGTTTAATTCCATATTAAGTTTTTCCTGAATACTAGCTGGCTGTATTTCTATCATAAGCTTAGTTATATCTCTAAAATGTATATTTTTGATTATACCCAATTCCATACCTAATCTTACATTAGATAGATGGTACATAGCTTCTTTAGAAGATATAACTCTAGCGTATTTTAATATTCCTAAAGATCTAAACACTCTATTTTCCAATTGATCTTTTTGCCTACTCATAAGACTATCTCTTATATCTCTCTCTTTGTTTATTACCTGATATATCACATTTTTTAACTTTTCTATTATTTTTTCTTCTTCTTCTCCTAAAGTAATTTGATTAGATATTTGGTATAGATCTCCCAATGCTTCTGTTCCTTCTCCATATAGACCCCTTACAGTTAATCCAATTTTATTTAATCCTTGAATCAAATTCCCTACATATCCTGACATTACCAAGGATGGTATATGGACCATAGCAGATGCCCTAAGTCCAGTACCCACATTAGTTGGGCAAGCGGTCAAATAACCAAAATCTTCATGGAAAGCAAAATCTAAAGTGCCATCAAGAAAATCATCTATATCATTGCTATATTTCCACCCTTCCTCAAAATTTAATCCTGGAAGCAATACTTGAGTTCTTAGATGATCCTCTTCATTTATCATTATGGTAACTACCTGATCATCTCTTAACAGGAAACTACCTAGATCAGCCCTTTGAATTAGTCCAGGGCTAATCAAATGTTTTTCCATATAGCTAACCCTTTCTATAGGGCTTAAATTACTTATTCTAATAAATTTATAATTATGATTGTTAGAGATGTTTTTCATAGCATTGAGCACTTCTTGAGTAAGCTTTTCCGATTCCTCTATACTCATTCTCTGAGGAAATCTATAGTTATCTAAATTCCTAGCAATCCGTACCCTAGTACTAACCACTACATCTTCTTCAATCCCAGAACCCTCAAACCATGTAGTCATATATATCACCTCTTTATCCATCTAACTTCTTTTCCAGCTCATTGATTTTATCTCGAACTATTGCTGCCTCCTCAAAAGCCTCTCTAGCTACTAATCTTTCTAGCTCTTCCTTTAATCTACCAATCTCCTTTTTGGTTATAATGTCTTGACTTGCTCCTTTTGGTATCTTTCCTATGTGTTCATCATGTCCATGAATTCCTTTAAACAGAGGATGTAATTTAATCTTAAATGTATCATAACATTTAGGGCATCCAAATTTCCCTGTTTGTTTAAATTCAGAATAACTTAAACCACAACTAGGACATGTAGTATTAAATGTTTCTTCTTTTATAGGTTCACTTTGTAAACTATCTATTAATCCAGTTAATAGTTTATGGAAAGAAAATGTGGTATCAAATTCAAGTTCTTGATTGACCAGTGCACATTCTTCACATAGATGCAATTCTTCCATCTCTCCATTTACTATTTTGGTATAGTGAACAGTAGCAGCCCTTTTATTACAAATCTGGCATAGCATATTATCGCCTCCTATTATCTCATTACGATCAATAACATATTTTTAAGTATGTCAGCTCTTAGTTTGTTTTTATTTTTAGTAGCATTTCTTAAAGCATTGTCCTCTATTGCTGCCTTCATCATATAGCCTTCTCTTAAAGAAATTATCTCCTCTTCTACTAGACCTTCTATTATATGATAAGCTTTATTCTTTGTAATGGAATCTCCTATAGCATTTATGATTAAATCTTCCATAGCTTCATCTTCTTCAATTCCTACCTTTACTATCTTTATATACCCACCACCACCTCGCCTACTCTCAATATAATATCCTTTATAAGGAGTAAATCTAGTAGTTAACACATAATTAATCTGAGATGGTGCACATCCAAATTGCTCAGCCAATTCATTTCTCCCTAATTCTATTATGCCATCTTCCGCTTCTTCTAACATTTCCTTTATAAAATTTTCAATGATATTACTAATTCCTGGCATTGGCCTCACTCCTTTAACTTTGACTTTGACTATCTTTGTCCTTTTATTATATTATGCAATATTTTTCAAACTTTTTCAATAGCTATTTTATATATACTCTATAATTTCCCTTTGTTCTGTTTATATTTTCTGTAAAGTAAAAAAGGCCCGATTAAATTATCGAACCCTTTCTTTTTCTTTTATTCTTTTTCCCTTTTAGCTTCTTCTATTATTTTTTCTGCAATATCAGAAGGTACTTCTTCATATCTTGCGAATTCCATAGTGAAACTTCCCCTGGCTTGGGTCATGCTCCTTAAGTCTATAGCATATTCAAATAGTTCTGCTTGAGGGGCTTCTGCTATGATAAGCTGTGAACCATCAGCTTGAGGTTCCATGCCTAAAATTCTTCCTCTACGTTTATTCATATCCCCCATTACATCCCCCATATATTCTTCAGGAACTAATACTTCTACCTTCATAATAGGTTCTAATAATATAGGATTAGCTTCTTCTATTCCTTTTTTAAATGCAATAGATGCTGCAATTTTAAAGGCCATTTCATTGGAATCTACAGGATGGTATGAACCATCAAATAATGTAGCTTTTACATTAACTACTGGATAACCTGCAAGTACTCCATTTTCCAATGACTCTCTTAGACCTTTCTCAACTGCTGGGAAAAAGTTTTTAGGTACTGCTCCACCAAATACTTCTTCTTCAAATACAAATTCTTCCTCTGTTGGTTCAAATCTTATGTGAACATCTCCATACTGTCCAGCCCCACCAGATTGTTTTTTATGTTTCCCTTGAACACTGGAAGTACCTTTAATAGTTTCTCTATATGCAACCTTTGGAGTAGTTAAAGTCACATCAACTCCAAAGGCATTTTTTAATTTATCCTTTATTACGGCCAATTGCATATTGCCTTGACCTCCTATCAATAGCTGCTTTGTTTCTGAATTTCTTTCAATGATAAAGGTTGGATCCTCTTCTATAAGCTTTTGTAAAGATGAGCCTATCTTTTCTTCGTCTCCCTTGGATTTAGGCTCTACTGCAAAGTATAATGTTGGTTGTGGGTATTCTATTCTTGGATATAATATTGGATTGGATTTACTGCATATAGTGTCTCCCGTTTGGGTTATCTGAAGTTTAGATGTGGCTCCAATATCTCCAGCTAGTATTTCAGATACTTCTATTTGGTTTTTCCCTCTTAAAATAAATAAGCCTCCTAATTTTTCTGTTGCATCCTTGCTAGCATTATATATTTCGTCGTCTTTTGTAATTTTACCTGACAATACCTTAAACAATGAAAGCTTCCCAACAAATGGGTCTACGATTGTTTTAAATACTATAGCTGAAAATGGTTCATTTACATCTACTTTTCTTTCTATTTCTTCATCACCTTTTTTGCCTACATATGGTCCTACTTCCGTTGGATTAGGCATATAGTTTTTAGCTATATTTAGTAAAAAATCTACTCCTATTGCATTTTCTGCTGAACCTACAATTATAGGTACTAAATCTCCATTCATTATTGAGAGCTTTAAACCTTTTCTTATCTCTTCTATAGTAAAGGATTCTCCCTCAAAATATTTTTCCATCAATTCCTCATCAGTTTCTGCCACCTTTTCCATCAATGATTCATTTATAGATGAAATATCATTTTGAAGCTCTGCTGGTATATCTACTTCTTTTGCATCTTTCCCATCGTATTCATAAGCTATTTGATCTATTACACTAACAAATCCTTTAAAATTTTCAGCTTCACCTATTGGCAGTGTAAAAGGTACTACTTTATTGCCAAAATGGTCTTCAATAGCTTCTAATACCTTTTTAAAGTTAACATTTTCCTTATCCATCTTATTTAAAAAAATCATCTTAGGGATATTATGTTCTTCTGTATACTTCCATGCTTTTTCCGTACCAACTTCCACTCCTGAAGAAGCATCTATTAATAAAATAGCTCCTTCACTAGCTCTCAGTGCACCATACATTTCTCCTGCAAAATCAAAATATCCAGGAGTGTCTAGAAAATTATATTTGATATCCTGCCATTCAGCTGGAATCACAGCTGTTCCAATTGATACCTTTCTTGCTATTTCCTCTTTATCAAAGTCTGATACAGTATTTCCATCGTTTACTTTTCCTTGTCTTTTAGTTACACCTGTAACATATAGTATAGCTTCTGTTAGAGTTGTCTTGCCACTATCACTATGACCTATTAAGCTTAAGTTTCTAATATTGTCTGATTGATATACTTTCATTAATACCTTTCCCCCTTAACCAGCATTTTTGTTTATGTTAAAGATTTTAATAGTAAAACCTTTTAAACCTAAAAACACTATTGGAATCCTATATCAATAAAAATATTTATAACTATCCTTATAGATTATATCATGAAACTATGATTTATCATAGTATTTTTTATTGTTAGAACAATTATACATTAATATAATCTTTAATTATATTAATTAAGTAAAAATTAGAAAAATATACCTTTGATAAAACTAATAGGATGTTTACATAATAGGGTAAAATATCATTAAAAATGAAAAAATAAAAAGGACCAATTGGTCCTTTTTAATAAATTATATGACTAAATATATTCTATACATTATATTTTACTATAATACTTGGATCTAATACCCTGAAGGTAAAGGATTCAGTGATAAAAAATGTTATTTCTCTATTGTCATTATATTGATATCCAAGGGATAGATCTTCTCCCAAGGTTAATTCTAAATCCTCGTGGTCATAAGGTACCAACAAAGCTCCATCTAAAACATGGCTATAGATAATTTTATTGTCTATTAATTCTTCTATTCTCCTTTTTAGAGGATACCCAGTTTCCGTAGATATAATTCTTTTATAGGCTTCTTCTCCAACGATTAATGTAAAGGGGCCTTCTTGATAAACCTCTTTAAGTTTTATCAAACCTGTAGCTATAGAGTCCATGATAGCCCTAGGATCCTTACCAAAATCAATAGTTCCACCTTCTGCTATCTGGACCATACCCTTAATATGAGAACTTTCTAATCCATTGTATATTGCATTTTCTTCAAATAGAGCAATCTTTTTGGCTGCTTCTTCTAATGGTTCATAGTCTATATCCTTTGCCCCCCTTAGAATATTATCTAATTCCCATTTATCCATTTTAAATTCTACTCTAACTTCTGTTAAAGGTAGTACTTGATAAGTACCATAGCATAAATCTCCATCTTCTTCTATATCCCCTAATCTTCCTTGGGATATTACATTGTATTGAAGTCCTTTAGGTCCTTCTACCCTAACTACCTTCCTTGCAGATAAATAAGTCTTAAAAACCTCCATTAATCTTTCTTCCATTTCATCCCAAGCTTCCTTGGGTATTGGTGCAAGTTCCTTATATAGCATCCTATTCACTCCCTTATTTTAAATCTCCAACATTTAATCCAGTTTTACCTTCTACATCTTTATTATCAGTTTCCTTGCCCATAGCTATTTCTTCAATACTAGCAATAGGTCCCTCTGTAAATAAGTAAGTCCTTAACTCCTCATCCCAAACAGGCATATTTCTCCTTAACCATTCTAAAGTCATGCATACGTGCTCAATTTCTTCATCCCTATTGTGGGCCATAATGGCTTTTAGTTCTTCATCATTAGTTGCTACTACCCTTTGATTGTACCAATCTACTGCCTCTACTTCTTCCTTTAAGCTATTTAAAGCCCTTACTATATCCATTGCCTTCTCATCTAATAATTCTACCGGCTCATGATATTGACTCATAAACATATCCCTCCTATTTTTAATGCTATATTATTATTACCCAATTTTCTTAAATTTAACTACTATTATTATCTTTCTGAAACTCCTTATATAGTAAGCTTGGTTGAATATCAGTATTGTTTTGATATTTTCCACTATTATATTTTTCATAATCTCCATATATGCTGTGATAATATATTTGACATATTTCCACATTAGGATAAATTTTCACTGGCTGGACGCAAAATATTTCTAAAGTCCAATATCCGCTAAAACCCACATCTCCAAAACCTGCTGTTACATGGACAAATAAGCCTAATCTTCCCACTGAAGAACGACCTTCTAGCATAGGTGCATACTTATCTGTTTTGGTATATTCCACTGTTCTACCCAAATATAGTCTATTAGGCTCTAAAACTAATCCTTCTTCTGGAATATAGATTTTCTTTGTAGCATTGGCCTTTTTCATATCTAAAACTTGTTCTTCATAAACCAATAGTTCATTATGTAATCTAAGATTGTAGCTATTAGGGTTTAATTGCTCCTCATTAAAAGGCTCTATGATTATCTCTTTGCCAATCCTTTTTTTTATTTCCTTTCCAGATAAAAGCATAATCTCCTCCTAATTCTTTTGTGTATTTATATAAATATATACCCACGTTTTGTATTATCTTCTCTATTCTATCAAAACTTTAGCAATTCATCATCTATTTGTAGAAGCTGGGAGAATCTTTGCTAAAAATGGTTAAAAGTACCACTTTAGAGAAAACTCTTCTCCGCTTATAACCTTAAATAGTTCTTCATATTTGTATAGTCCTGAAGGTTTGATTACCTTATCTATTAGAAATTCTCCAAATTCCTTTGGCTTTTCAGATATGGAATTAACACCGTAATCTCTACAAAATACTTTTCTTAACATTTCACAGGTTACATCTCCCATGAAATAGTTGTGCATATATATGGGATGGGTAGTGTAGTGAATTCTATATCCAAAAGGAGGGGCTTCATCGTAGGGTTTGTCTCCAAATAATTCTTCATAGGTCTTAAAATATAAATCATATATATCCTCTATAGAATCTATATCATTTCTGTATAAAGCATGATCAAAGAATATATTTCCTACAAATCTTAAATAATTAAGCTTTTCATACTGAGCCATTTCTTTAAATTCTTCTTCTACAGCCTCATCAAAGAAATTTTTATAAAACAATTCATCATATAAAAAGCTGCCAAATAGATTGGCTATTCCTTCCGTTACTATTCCACTTATTCCATTGTTTAATATTATCTCATTAGGATCTTGTAAGTAGGAATGGACTCCATGACCTGTTTCGTGTAATAGAACTTTATATTCGTTGTACTGGTTTTTTACATTGGCAAGTATTCTAGAATCTTTCCCAGTTTCTATGGTAAAATTGTA
>JAAYFV010000128.1 GCA_012728075.1 Tissierellia bacterium | reverse complement strand
GATGTAGGGTGGGCTCTATGGACACCCATTAAATAAATTAGGGTAGGGACTATCCGAATTTACGCCTGTGAAGATAGTAGGTTACGAGGTCAATGAAGCAGGAAATTCTAGTAGTGATGCTAGAAGCCTGTCACTTTAGTGATGGGAGGTTCACAGATTAAGTTTTGGTCTATCATCAAAAATTCAACTTAAATCTTTAATTTCAAATATAAAAGTAGCCGATATGATAACTAAGAATAGATAATAAAAAATCAAATGGCAAGGAGTTTGTGCCATTTGATTTTTTATTTGACTTGTACCTCATGCCAAGATGTTAAGGGATTTATTGTTTAATAGAGAGTTTGAGCTTAACATTGTATGAATAATATTATCGAATAAGTATCTTCCTATAAAAATATTCTAGGGAGATATTTATTTTTGTTTATTTATTATTTTAATATGATAATATATATTGTAAAGACAGATTTCCTAATTTATTCATATTATACATATTTTATTATTTGGCTAGTTTTTTATACAAGAAATATGATATATAGGATAGGAGGGGATATTGAGAAGTCAGACGAAGGCATATAAAGAGGCAAAAGAGAATATGAACTAGCAAAAATCATATAAGCATAGTAAGTTAAGAATTTACATTGGATATGTTTAGGGCAGAAGATATTGGTGCCTGTAAAATAACTTATTTTAAGGGGGAATTATAATGAAAAGGCGAATTTCAATTTTATTGGTATTCACTTTAGTATTTTCTATGGTATTAGCTGGCTGTGGCAAAAAGAATGAACCAGCTGGAGACATGGGAGATGTAACAAAGGTTGGATTAGTAGTAGCTGGCGGATTAGGGGATCGTTCTTTTTATGATTCATCCCATGAAGGGGTAGAAAAGGCTAAGGAGGATTTAGGTATAGAATATAAAGTCTATGAATGCAGAAATGATGCATCTTTGTTCAACGATCAACTGGTACAAGCATCAGAATATGCATCTATAGTAGCGGTAGTAGGGTTTGAATTTTACGATGTTGTACAAGAAATAGCTAAGGAATTTCCAGAGGTTTATTATATATATGTGGATAATGAAATAGAAGGTATAGATAATCTAATTACCATAAGCTATGCGGAAAATGAAGGTTCTTTCTTAGCAGGAGCCTTGGCAGCTATGTTGACGGAAAGCAAGATTATCGGTATGGTTGGTGGAATGGATATACCAGTAATCAGGAATTTCCAAGTAGGATATGAAGCAGGAGCTAAATACATAGATCCAGATGTGGAAGTTGAAACTATATTTGCAGAGGACTTTGAAGACCCAGCAAAGGGTAAAGAAGCTGCAACAGCTCTTTATTCGAGAGGAGCAGATATAGTATTTCAAGTAGCTGGTAAAACTGGTGAAGGAGTATTTGAAGCAGCAGAAGAGCTTGGGAAATATGCTATAGGAGTAGATACAGATCAACGTTATATAAATCCAGATGTAATAGTAGCTAGTATGGTGAAGAAAGTTGGGCTATCCATATACGATACTATTGAAAATATCCTGAAGGGAGAAGTAAACTCTGGGAAGGTAATATACTATGGATTAGAACAAGATGGTGTTGGAATAGGCTATGGAACTGAAGATATGAAGCAATTTGTAACAGATGAGATGAAAGCCCAATTAGATGAAATCAAAGATAAAATAGTAAAAGGAGAAATAGAGGTACCAGAAGGAAAATAGTATTTAAAATGGAGAAGTAATTGGCTGCTTCTCCATTTTAAGAGGATTTTCGTATAGAGGGGTGAAATATGGAGTGGCTGAAAAGCTAATAGAAGTAAAAAATATTACCAAAAGGTTTCCAGGAGTAGTAGCAAATGATAAGGTTAATTTAAGTATAGAAGAAGGTGAAATCCACGCTATTGTTGGAGAAAATGGAGCAGGAAAATCTACATTGATGAATATAATATATGGATTATACGAGCCAACAGAAGGGGAGATTTTATTCAAAGGCAAGCCTATCAAAATTAATAGTCCATTAGATGCTATCAATTTAGGTATAGGAATGGTCCATCAACATTTTATGCTGGTACCATCTTTTACCGTTGCGGAAAATATAGTATTGGGGACAGAACCTAGAAAAAACAAGATATTCATGGACTATGAAAAGGCTATATCGATAACAGAGGAATTGTCGAGAATCTATGGACTCAAAGTGGATCCTCATATGAAAGTTGAGTTGCTGTCCGTTGGGGTACAGCAACGAATTGAAATATTGAAGGTATTGTATTAGGGAGCAGATATACTCATATTAGACGAACCTACTGCAGTTTTAACTCCTCAAGAATCTGATGAATTATTTAATGTTATTAGGAGACTAGTGGAGGATTTGGGGAAAACCGTTATAATTATAACTCACAAACTTCAGGAAGTATTAGCCATATCCCACAGAGTAAGTGTAATGCGTCAAGGGAAGATGGTAGGAACATTGGAAACAAAAGAAGCTAATGAAGGTATATTAGCTGAGATGATGGTTGGTAGAGAGGTATTATTTGAACAATTAGATAAGAAGGAAACATTTAAGGAAGAAGTACTATTAGTAGAAGGATTGAGGGCTAGAGATAATAGGGGACTTGTAGCATTAAATGGAGTATCTTTTAATCTTAGAAGGGGAGAGGTTTTAGGCATAGCAGGGGTAGAAGGTAATGGACAATCAGAGTTAGTGGAGGTATTAACAGGTCTTAGAAAAACAGAAGAGGGTAGAATTCTCATAAATGGTGTAGATGCTTCTAACAAGAGCCCTAAGGAAATTAGAAATTTAGGTATAGCCCATGTACCAGAGGATAGATTGTCAACAGGTCTATCAATAGAAGCGACCATATGGGAAAATTTGATAATGGGAATACAACATAAAGAACCTTATGCCATAAGGGGAATTCATATGAATGAGAAAAAGATAAAGGATAGAGCCAATAGGCTAATTGATGAATTTGATATAAGGACTCCATCTTCTAATTTGCCTGCAGGGAAGCTATCAGGTGGAAATATGCAGAAGATGGTCATAGCTAGGGAATTTTCTTTTAATACACCTATACTTATAGTTGCTCAACCTACTAGAGGAGTAGATGTGGGAGCTATTGAATTTATTCATAGTCAAATAATTAAGAAAAGAAATGATGGTGTTGCTATATTATTAGTGTCTGCGGAGTTAGATGAAATATTTAGGTTATCTGATAGAATAATTACATTTTATGAAGGGGAGATCACGGGGGAATTTCTAAAAGACCAGATATCGAAACAAGAAATTGGCATATATATGACAGGGAAGCATATGAAGAAGAAAGGGGTGCTATAGATGGATAAAAGACATTCCAATGAGAGAATAGAATATATAATATCTCTAGTATTTTCTATAGTGGTCTCTTTATTGATAGGTGCCCTTATTATGATTGCTAATGGAAGAAGTCCTTTGGTAGGCTATGGAGCTTTACTAAAAGGGGCTTTTGGCTCAAAATATAATATAGCGACTACTTTTGCCAAAACAGTACCTTTAATATTGACAGGTTTAGCTACGGCTGTATCCTTTAGTAGTGGTATTTTTAATATTGGAGGGGAAGGGCAACTATATTTAGGCGCTTTTGCAGCAGCTTATGTGGGAATTACATTTATCTCCCTACCAAAGGGGATAGGAATTATATTAGCAATTATTGCTGGTGCATTAGTAGGAGGGATATATGCCTATATTCCTGCATTGTTAAAGGTTAAATATGAAATTGATGAGGTTATTACAACTATAATGTTAAACTCAGTAGCAGTTTTATTTACCTCCTATTTGGTAAATTATCCTTTTGCTACTACTGAGGGTAAAATGGGAGGGACAGAAATAATAGCCGAAGGATATCATTTGTCTAAAATGGTTAGGCTGTCTACCTTGAATACCAGCATCTTCTTCATGGGAATTATAGCTATAATAATATATTATCTTATGGAGAAGACTTCAGCTGGGTATGATTTTAAGATGGTAGGACGAAATAGTTTATTTGCAAGGTATGGTGGAATAGATGATAAGAAACAAATGATATTAGCCATGGTACTATCGGGGGCATTATGTGGTATAGCGGGAGTTTTTGAAGTATTGGGAGTACATCATAGATTTTTACAAAATATATCCCCAGGCTACGCATGGGATGGAATGTTGGCTGCATTAATAGTAAAGAATAATCCCATTGGTGTTATAATCATGTCCATATTTTTAGGGGCATTAAAAACTGGCTCAGTTTCTATGGAGAATGCTACTTCAATTCCTTCTGAATTGGTATTGGTTATTCAATCTATTATAATCTTGTTTATTGCAGGAGAAGCAGGATTTAAGGAAAAGTTTAAAGTATGGAATACTCGAAGAAAGGCTAAACAAAAGGCAGGTGAAAAAAATGCTTAAACAGGTCTTTAATCTTACATTGGTTCAACACACCATTAGAACAGCTACCCCTCTCATACTAGCAGCTTTAGGAGGTCTTTTAACAGAACATGCTGGGATGCTAAATATAGGTATGGAGGGGATGATCCTTTTAGGTTCTTTCTTTGGGGTTTTAGGTAGTTATTTTTTTAGTTCTTCTTTAGTAGGGGTAATATTTGCAGCATTGGTTGGACTGCTAATAGGCTTGATATTTGCAGTATTTGTTGTGGACTTAAAATCCGATGAATTTATCGTAGCTATTGCTATAAACATGTTTGCAAGTGGTCTAACGGTGTTTTTGTTAAGGAGCATTTTTGGAGTAAAAGGGGCATTTTCTTCTCCTGATATAGTACCATTGCCTAGACTTCAAATTCCAGGGATTAAAAATATTCCGGTTTTAAATATAATATTAAACAACCATTCCATATTCGTATATATATCTTGGATATTGGTAGTTTTAGTTTATATTTATCTATACAAAACTCCCCATGGGATATGGTTAAGGGCGGCAGGAGAATATCCAGAAGCTTTAGAAACCGCTGGTGTTAGTGCTAAGAGAATGAAATATACTAGTTCCATCGCCTGTGGTGTTCTCTGCGGTTTTGCAGGAGCCCATCTTTCATTAGGCTATTTGACCTTATTTACAGAGAATATGAGTGCTGATAGGGGATTTATTGCATTAGCAGCAATAATATTTGGTAGGGCTAATCCGATAAAAACCTTTGGTGCAGCATTGATGTTTGGGTTTTTCGATGCCTTGGGTATAAGATTACAGGTATTGGGTATACCATCTCAGTTTACACAGATGATACCCTATATGGCAACTATAATTGCTCTTTTAATAGTTACTAAAAGGCAGATGGCAAAATGGAAAAGGATTTAAGGGATATAAAATAGGTATAGGTGAGCGGCTATAGCCATGGAGGAATTAATTTGCTGGTGGTGGTGCTGTACAACCTTATATAAAATTAGGAGATTTGGTTATAGCTACAGCTGCTGTTAGGGATGATGGGACCACTAAAATGTATATTAGGGAAGGGTATCCAGCAGTAGCTGATATAAAACTTACTAATATTATTATAGATATTTGTGAAGATTTAGGTTATAATTATTATTATGGAATAATTAGGAGTTACGACTCCTTTTATATAGATAAAGAAAATGCTATAATAAGATATTGGAAGAATAAAAACATATTATTTTCAGATATGGAAAGCTCTACTATCTTTACTTTAGCCAATTTAAAAAGGTTAAAGCAGGATGTATACTCAATACAGTTATATAATATGAATCCCATATTAAAGATGGAGTAGAGAATTATGTAAATAAGGCATTAGCCCCAAAAGGGGCAAAGAGGGAAATCCTTTTGGCCTTAGAAACCTTATACAAGATACACCACACCCACATATAAGTAGTTGACCTATTGTATTGCGTTGCAATGTGATAGGTCACTATTTTTATATAGGTATTGAATCAAATATAAAATATATGGCACTATGACAGAAAGAGAAATATAGCTAAAAGATTGTATCAAGTATATTATCATATAGAGAGGATGAAGCCTATGTATTTATATTGTTTTGATGAAGTTAAACATATTACCAAGGAGTTGGTAAGGATACCTAGTGTTGTGAAGACTAGTGGAGAGGCAAAATGTGCCAAGTGGATATATGAGTTTTATAATGAGTTACCCTATTTTCAGGAAAATCCCGATCAGCTTAATCTTATACAGACTATAGATGATGAAATAGAAAGATATATAGTTATATCCCATGTTAAGGGGACTAAGGGTAATTCTAACAGGGCTTTAATTTTGATGGGGCACTTAGATACTGTTGGGGTAGAGGATTTTGGATCTATAAAGGAGTATGCTTTTGATCCAGATAGGCTACAGGAGATTTTAAAGGAGATGAAATTGGCAGAAGAAGTCATAAAGGATATTGAATCGGGGCAATATATGTTTGGACGAGGGGCTTTAGATATGAAATCGGGAGTTGCAGGGCATATGTATTTGACTAAATATTTTTCTGAACATCCAGAGGAATTTGATGGACATTTGATAACCTTAGCTGCTTGTGATGAAGAGGATAATTCCCATGGAGTATTAACTGCATTAAAGGTATTTAAGGAGATGAAAGAAGAGGGATTAGAATTTATTGCTTGTATAAATGCTGATTATTCTACACCTTATCATGAGGAGGATGAAAATCGATATATATACTTTGGAACTATAGGGAAACTATTGCCTTCCTTCTATGTAGTAGGAGAAGAGGCCCATGTTGGTCAGGCATTTAGTGGATTAGACCCTAATTTATTAATAGCAGAGTTGACTAGATTAATATCATATAATCCAGAGTTATGTGATGAGTCTCAGGGAGAAGTTACTATACCACCGGTATCCTTAAAACAATCAGATTTTAAGGATAAGTACACAGTTCAAACGGCTTTATCTGCTTATTCTTATTATAATTTTTTTACTCACAGTATGACACCTAAAGATGTAATGGATAAGATGAAGGAAAAAGGAGAAGAAGCCTTTGACAATGTAATAGAATATTTAAATAATTCCTATAAAAAATTCTGTAGAAGGGCCAATTATCCTTATAAAAACCTTTGTTGGAAGAAGAGGGTTTATACTTGGGATGAATTTTATAATGAATTGCATATTGTACATGGAGATAGATTTAAGCTGTATATGGATAGTTTTGCAAAAGAATTAAACCAAAGGGATCCATCTTTGGATTTAAGGGAATTTAGTGTAAAAATAGTAGAAGAAGCTTGGAAGTGGTCTATAGATAAGAGCCCAGCTATTATAATATATTTTTCTTCTACTTATAATGCTAGGATTGAAATGACTGGAGAGTCTGATTTGGAAAGAAATTTAATGGATAGTGTAACTAAATCTATAGATTTAGTACGGAATTATTCTGATGAGCCTATTGTCACCAGGATGTTTTACCCCTATATATCTGATACAAGCTTTATGTCTTTAAGCGATAGCCCAGATGATATATTATATTTAGAAAAGAATATGCCAGCTTGGGGTTCAAAATATGTATATGATATGGAAGCTGTAATGGCAGTGGATGTGCCTGTGGTAAACATAGGAACCTATGGAAAGGATGGCCACAAGATGACTGAGCGGGTTCATATGAAACATACTTTTGAGATAGTGCCCAATATTACTTATAATAGTATAAAAAATTTATTAGGTTAAATAGTATAAAAAGCAGGTAGGGTTAGAAATCCTAGCCTGCTTTACTTTTCTCTTAAAATCTAATATTCCCAATTAATATCTGTAGTTCTTCTGCTAATTTTGCTAAGCTTTCCGTTGAAGAAGTGATCTCTTCCATGGAAGCCATTTGTTCTTGAGAGGCAGCTGATGAGTTTTGAATTTGGGCTGCAATTTCTTTACTCATATTCTCTATAGAAGTAGAAGTATGGACTAACGAGTCTACAAAGCTTTCTACATTACCTATAGCTGCTACTACCTCGTTAACTGCATAACCAATTTGTACGATTAATTTTGAT
>JAAYFV010000127.1 GCA_012728075.1 Tissierellia bacterium | reverse complement strand
ATTTAGTGATTTTGTGATGTATTTGTTTTACCTATACTTCACAATCATACTATCAATAATATCAATTTGTTTTAAAGGGAATATTATCATAAAATTAATATGAGCAAATTTTAGGAGGTGCTAATAATGACTAAAGCAGAACTTATAGAAGAGGTTAGAAAAGAGGCAGAAGGATATTTTGAGAGAGGAGAATTCTTCTGTTCCGAAGCAGTAGTTCAAACAATCAATAATTTACTTGGGAAGCCTTATGATGATAATATTGTAAAAATGGCTTCAGGTTTCCCAATAGGGATGGGAAAATCTGGTTGCTTATGTGGTGCAGTAAGTGGTGGACAAATGGCTCTTGGCATGGTCTATGGCAGGGTACATGGGGAATCAATGGATGAAAAAATGTTCCCAATAGCTGCAGAATTACATGATTATATTAAAGATGAATATGGTTCAACATGTTGTAGAGTTATAACTAGACAATGGGCAGGAGATAATTTTCAAAGTCCTGAAAGAAAAGAACATTGTATAACTATAACAGGGAAAGTTGCAGCATGGGTAGCAGAAAAGTTAATAGAAGATGGACAAGTTGAAATAGAATAATAAATACCACTGGTTAACCAGTGGTATTTATTATTTATATATTATTTAGCACTTTCAGTTTTAGAAAATAGAAATACTATATATCTTAACAATACATAAAGCACCATTATTACAGCTAACAATTCTTCAAACTTTACAATATATTTTAATATGGCTATTTCTTTCCCAGCATTAACCAGAAATGCATTGGTTAATTTTAAAGAAAGAGCACTAATGACTAGGGGGAAAGTAAAGGCTGAATAACTTGGATAAAATGGTAGCTTCAATAGTTTAGGAAGCTGTATCAATACGCAAAGCAAGGTAAACTGTGACAAAGCTAGTAATAACCAAAGGATAAACATATTTTTATTTTGGAATGAATTCATATAGCCTGCTAAACAAAGACTAGCAGGTGCAGCTAAAATTGTTATTGTAGGTAATGCTGGTTCTGAAATTTCCTTAACCTTAGTAATCCTATAGAGTATGATAGGTAATAATATTAAATAGGATATAAAACCAAACCAGAATAAAATTTTCCCTACATTTGTCATCTCAAAAGCAGGAGCAGTTACAGATCCTACTACAATTCCAACATAGACTATATACCAACTGGGAAATACCTTTTTAATGTTAAAGTTAAATACATACTTAATGGTAAAATAAAGGATTAAAATCATGTGTAATATTAATCCTATAATCCATATGCCAAAAGCTAAAGATGGAAATAATGGTTTAATATAGGTAGCCATGAGCATAATCCCCATGGAAAGGGCAGGAAAAACACTAGCTATAACTGGGTTATTTAAGTCCTCAGCTACCTTTTTGGGATATATAATAATTTTAGCTAATATTAAAATTAAAATGATTGCTGCAAAGATACCAAATATATTCCTATACATATTGCCATAGGATAGTACTAGGTTTCCTGTAGCTGCTAAAGCTAGTAATAAAGCTACAGCTGGTATTGGTAGTTTTTTTATAATTCCTTTCATCTACATCTCCCCTTTGATAATTAATTTTGAATAATAAAAGAATAATATACTCTCAAATAGATTAGCATATAGCAAGAAGCAAATCCAATAGAAATTATCTATGGGAAGGAAAATAAGTATTGATGAAAGCAATGAAAACACTTTGTTTCTGTTTAGGGGGAAAATTTCGACCCGAAAATATTTCGGGCCTGAATATTTATTTTAATTTCAATCCGTATACATCAAATTCCCTATTGGCTAAATCGGAGCTATACTTTGCAGGTTTAATTTCTATGATATTACCTGTTGGTATGGCTTTTTTATATAGATATACTTTTATACCATCTACTTCATACATATTATAATCATCTAGAGCCTCCGGCTCATTAAGCCTTACAAATATTTCTGGCATAGGGCTTCAGCAACTCCCTACAGTTTCTTTATATATGGTCATGGTATTTTTACCCATCATACTAAGATGCTCTTTTGCTTCTTTACTGATAATAATATTCATAGCAAATCCTCCTTGAAATCTAATATCATATATATTATATACCCGCATATGGTATATTAAACTTAAAACAAATGATATAATCTAATACTATAGTATGCTTTGGAGGTAGATATTTGAATGAATGCTTTAGATAAGAGAAAGATAATCATTGATACGGATCCAGGGATTGATGATGCAGTAGCTATTGCTATAGCTTTGTTCGATGAAACTTTAGATGTGAAGCTTATTACAACGGTTGCTGGAAATGTAGATGTAGAGAAAACTACTAACAATGCTTTAAAGCTAGTGGAGTTTTTTGGAAAAGATGTACCTGTAGCTAAGGGGGTCAAGAAGCCTTTGGTATTGGAATTAGAGGATGCTAGTGAAATTCATGGTAAGTCAGGATTGGATGGATATGAATTTAAAGAACCTAGTAGGAAGCCTTTAGAGGATAAGGCAATTTTAGCTATGAAAAAGGTGATCATGGAGTCAGATAGCCCTATTACATTGATGCCTATAGGTCCTCTTACTAATATAGCACTATTGCTTAGCGTATATCCAGAGGTAAAGGGGAATATCCAAGAGATAGTACTTATGGGAGGTTCGACTACTCGAGGGAACAAGACACCAATGGGGGAGTTCAATATGGCTACAGATCCTGAGGCGGCAGATATAGTGTTTAGAAGTGGTTTATCTATAGTCATGTGTGGCTTAGATTTAGGCGAAAATGCCCTTCTTTATAAAGAAGATAGCGAGAGGATAAGAAGGCTTAACAAAACTGGGGACATGATATATTCCCTATTTAAGCACTACAGAGGTGGAAGTTTACATAAGGGGTTAAAAATGTACGATAGTTTTGCTATTGCTTATATAGTGGAACCAGAAATGTTTAAGACCCAGGATTGTTACGTAGCAGTGGAAACTTCATCGCCTTTGACCAAGGGATGTACTGTTGTAGATTTGAATAATTATTGGGGAAAGAAATCTAATGTAAAGGTGTGTTTGGGCGTAGATGAGGACAGATTTAAGGAGTGGCTTATTAACGCTATAGCTAAATGTATATAGAATAGTAGTTATAGGTAGTCTAAATATGTGCTTAATAAGTAGATTTTTAGTACCTATGCCTCTTACTCCTTTGCAAAATGGATTTGGTAATGGAATTAGTGGATTATTGAGCGGTTTTTTTGGTGGATTCATTGGGATTTTAGTCTTTAATAAGACTAAAAAAGTTATTGAATAGTAATTTAAATAAAGGATGCAAATTTGCATCCTTTATTTAAATTAAATATAGAGGCTACTATTCTAAAATTTTAAATCTGTGTTAATTTGACATAAAATCTATCATACGTTATAATATTACCCATTATCTAAATTTCTCTGTTATAATTTCTTTATTGTGATTATCCTATAATCCACATCTAAAATTCCCAAATATATTTAATTTTTAAGAATTGAAGGAGTGATTTATTATCCAATTATCCAAAAAACTAATTTTTGTATTATCATTGTTACTTATAATAGGTATATTTCAATCTAGCTTTTTTGGCTTTGTATATGCAGAAAAACCAAAGCTGTTGTTTGCTGATGCTGGATGGGATAGTATAAGGATTCACAATGGAATAGCAGCATTCATAATTGAAAATGGATATGGGTTTGAGACGGATTTTGTTACTGGTTCATCACCTATTGTTATAAGGGGACTTAGGCAAGGGGATATTGATATATGTATGGAATCTTGGACTGATAATGTAAAGGATGTATATTATCCAGGTATTGAAAATGGGGAGATAGTAGAGCTATCTGTCAATTTTGATGATAATGCTCAAGGACTATATGTACCAACATATATAATAGAAGGTGATAGTGAACGAGGCATAGAGCCTTTAGCCCCAGATTTGAAGTCTATAAAGGATTTACCTAAGTATTGGGAGTTGTTTAAGGATCCAGATAATCCTAATAAAGGTAGGATATATGGTGCACCACCTAATTGGGTTTCTGATGAGATTCTTCGGACTAAGATGGAAACCTATAATTTAGAGGAAACTTACGAATACTTTAATCCTGGCTCTGATACAGCTTTAAATACATCCATAGTTTCTGCCTACGAAAAGGGAGAACCTTGGGTTGGGTACTATTGGGATCCTACGTGGATAACGGGGAAATATGATTTAACCTTATTGGAAGATGAACCCTATGATGAAGAAAAATGGCTAGATGGATATAGAACGGAGTTTCCAGGAGTAAAAGTAACCATTGCTGTAAACAAGGATCTATTGGAGACGGCACCAGAAGTAGTTGAATTTTTAAAGAATTATCAAACTAGTACTGAAATAACTAGTGAACTGCTTGCCTATATGCAGGATAATGATCTAGATATAGACAAAACTGTAAACTGGTTCTTTAATGAGTATGAAGAATTGTGGACTAGTTGGGTTCCTGAGGATATAGAGATCAAAATACGAGAGGCTTTAGATTCTAAAGACGATAGATTTTTAGTAGGGGTCAACCAATTTCCTAAAGGGCTTAGGATAGAATTAGGAGTATATGTGGAGAAATTTGTATCCTGGCTTACGGAAAGTTTTCAAGGTTTTTTTGATGGATTAGCTAAGGGGATAAATGGAATAGTTTCTGGTATAAGAAAGGTACTATCTTTTATTCCTTGGTTTATGTTTATATTACTGCTATTCCTATTAGGATGGAAAACTAACCATTGGAAGACGGGATTAATGTTTGCCGTAATGATATTTTTAATAGGGATGCTTGGACTTTGGGATGATATGATATTTACCTTATCTATAGTAATTACTGGAGTGTTGATAGCTATCATTGTAGGTATACCTTTAGGTATGTACATGGCTCGTAATGATAAGGCAGAGGCTATTATAAAACCTTTATTAGATGGAGCCCAGACTATGCCTAGTTTTGTGCATTTGATACCAGCAATGATATTCTTTGGACTTGGAACGGTTCCGGCGGTATTTGCTACTATCATATATTCTATAGCGCCTTGTATTAGATTGACTAATTTAGGTATTAGAAGAGTTCCAAAGGAGATGAGAGAAGCAGCTTATTCTTTTGGTTCATCATCATGGCAGGTATTGACTAAAGTAGAACTACCTCAAGCTATGCCTACTATTATGGCAGGAATAAATCAAACTACCATGGCGGCTATGTCTATGGTTGTAATATCTTCTATGGTAGGGGCCAAGGGACTTGGAGAAAATGTGCTAATAGCCATAAATAGAACGGATGTAGCTATGGGATTTGATGCGGGAATTAGTATAGTATTTTTAGCCATTATAATTGATAGGATTACTCAAAGCATATCCAACAATAAGGATATATAGTGCAGGCATGGAGGTGATAGGAGTGTCAGAGAAGATAGTAGTGAATAATTTGGTAAAGGTATTTGGAAATAAACCCCATATTGCTTTGAAAAAGTTAGAAGAAGGTTGGAATAAGAATGAAATATTGGAGAAAACAGGTCAAACCATAGGGATAAAAAACGTATCCTTTTCTGTCAATGAAGGGGAGATATTTGTAATAATTGGGCTATCTGGTAGTGGCAAATCCACATTAATTAGATGCTTGAATCTGTTAAACAAGCCTACTTCTGGAGAGATAATAGTAGATGGTGAAAATATAGTAGAATATGACAAGGAAAAATTGATGAAGTTTAGACAGGAAAAAATAGCTATGGTTTTCCAGCAGTTTGGGCTTTTTACCCATAGAACTGTATTGGAAAATGTAGAATATGGTTTGGAAATAAGAAATGTAGATAAGGATGAAAGGCGAAGAATAGCTTTAGAGTCCATAGAGGAAGTAGGATTAAAGGGATGGGAGAACAAGATGCCCGATGAACTAAGTGGAGGTATGCAACAAAGGGTAGGATTGGCAAGGGCTTTGGCTAATGATCCAGATGTACTGTTGATGGATGAACCCTTTAGTGCCCTAGATCCTCTTATAAGAAGGGATATGCAATTAGAGCTATTGGATTTGCAGTGGAAACTTAAAAAGACTATAATATTTATTACTCATGATATTAATGAAGCTTTTAAACTAGGAGATAGAGTGGCGGTAATGAAGGATGGTTCCATAGTTCAAATTGGTACACCTGAGGAGATAT